>JAOTWS010000002.1 GCA_029862745.1 Nitrosopumilus sp.
GATCCTAAAACAGGGCCAATTGGTGAAAAAGTAGTATTTTCAAACGTTGTTCCAGAATTTGGTACAATTGCAATGATGATACTAGCTGTTGCAATCATAAGCATCGTAGCAGTAACTGCAAAATCTAGAGTCATTCCAAAATTTTAGGAATTCCTCTTTTCTTATTTTCTTTTAATTAATGCAATTATCGCTAAGATAATTGCTGCTGCTGCAATTGATAATCCAAATACTGCAAAGTCATAAGATGCTCCATCATCTAAAGAAGAAACAGATTTCTCATCAGATTTTAGTTTTGAAACATCTTGTTGCAATGATGAAATAGCATTTTTTAGAGCAATGACATCACCAGTTCCTTCAGCGGTAGTCGGAGGAAAATCTAAAACTGCAGTAGACTCTACATCTTCAATTGGAATTTTTATATCAATCACAGTTCCATCTATTTCACCTTTGAATTCAACCATATAGGTACCAGTTTTAGTTGGAATAATTGGAGAAAAATAGTATCCAGGTCGTGGGTCAGAATTTACATCAATTTTTTTTGTAGCCCCACCAAACATAACAGTAGTATCTACATCTTTGAAAACACTAGTAACTCCTTTGTATGATCCTTCAGTTTCACCAGATTGAGTAATTTTAAAGACAAGATCATTTCGTATTCCAACAACAGGAGGTTCAATTCCCCAACCTGCCTCTATTTGATATTGTTCAACATGAACAGTAGTATGTCCAAATGAAGGTACAAGTATTCCTACAAAAAATAATAAACCAATAATACCAAAAATTACCATTTTCATTACTATCATTTTGCAATAACACGTTATTATCTTTACGTGAATTGGTACAAAGACCGAAATAATGAAAACTGTTTAAATTATCAACTATGACTTGAAGAATAAATGCAAAAAATACTGATTGCTCTTCTAGCTATTTCGTTTATTTCTATTCCATTTGTATATGCCCATCCGTTTACAGAAGAAACAATTCCAAGTCTGACATCAAATTCTCCTGCTGGTACTACAGAAATAATTGTATTTTTTTCAGAACCAGTTGACATAAACTTTAGCGAAATTAAAGTATTGGATAATAACGGAAATCAAATTGATAATAAAGATACTAGTTACTATGAAGGCGAGTTATCTCTTATTGTCACAACTCCGCCATTAGAAGATGGGATTTACACTGGAACAACTAAAGTACTCTCTAAAGTTGATGGGCATTTAGTTCCAAGTGCATTTCAGTTTGCAGTTGGAGATGTTATAATTGATCCATCTTTGTTTGAACAAAAGAGATCTTCAGAAATTATATTTTTACCTGAAGCAGGAGCTAGGTTTCCAGGACTTGTAGGTCAGACAATTATTTTGGGTGCAGTTATTGCGTCATTAATAATTTGGGAAACTCAAAATAAGCAGTTAATCAAAGAAGAATTTGATAAGATAGAATCATTTCACCATAGTAAATTCATGTCAATCACAGGAATTGGTTTAATGTTAGTTTTTGTTTCAAATATCTTGATGATTGCAACACAATCAATAAGATTAGAGGCTTCGGTTATAGATGCAATTCAGACAGATTTTGGTTTTACTTGGATTATCAGGATGATCATTACAATAATTTTACTGGTGATTTGGTTTACATTAGATAGGAAGAAAATTCTATCAAAGAAAAATCAAATACCATTGCTTATAGCTATGCTTGCATTAATTGGGACTTCTAGTATGATTGGACACGGTGCAGCCAGTGGAGAAATACCTGCATTAGTTTTAGATTACATGCATAATTTGGTATCAGCAGTGTGGATTGGTGGAATATTCTATTTTGTTTTTACTTTACTACCAACATTTTCACAATTAAAAGAATCAAAACGAGAAAAAATGAGTTTGGTGATGATTCCAAGATTTTCGATGGCATTTATCATTTCAGTAGGGATTATTATAATTACAGGACCAACACTTATGTGGTTCTTAGAATCAGATCTAGGAATAATCACTGAATCAATTTATGGTCAATTGATTATTTTAAAAATTTCAATTGCAATAATGATACTTGGGTTTGGAGCATTTTTCCAATTTAACGTTCAAAAAACTGCTGAAAAAAATTTTTCATCAGGAAAAATTTCAGTTCACAAAAAACTAAATAGATCACTCAAAATTGATGCTATGTTAGGAGTTATTCTTCTTGGAGTTGTAGCATTACTAACGAATGGAACATTACCTGCAGGCGAAATTCAAAAAGTTGATGCCCAAGAGATTGCTTATGGATTTAATACAGTAGAATTTACAGAAAATGCAAAATTCGATATTAACATTACACCATTCTCTAGTGGAACAAACACTATTGTAGTTAAAGTGACTGACTTTGATAACAAGCAACTATACGATTCAAATGAAGTAAAGGTAAAGATATCCAACCCATCAAAGAATATTTCACCGATTGAAATTCCAATGGATATAATCAAGCATGAAGAAAATAAGCCAATTGAATTTCAAGGGCAATTAACGTTTGGATTTTATGGGGAATGGTTGATTGAGATTGAAGCCAAACGAACTGATAATGCAAATGAATCAAAGATTTTGAATCTATTTGTAAAACCAAGATTAACAGACATTCAAACTAAAATTACAGAATATGAATTTCCTGAAAATGCAAAGCCTCTATTTCCAATATATGATGGGAAAGATTCCATATGGATTAGTGATGCATCAGCACCACGATTATGGGAATTTTCACTTGAAACAAAAGAATTTACTCCATATTCATTTGATGGATTGGTAACCACATTTCTAACTCAAGATAATAAAGGAAGAATTTGGTTTACAGATACACCGCGGAATCAAATTGGATTTATTGATATTGAAAGTAAACAGATTACAACAAAAACTCTTCCAAAACTAGATCCTTTAATTTCAGAAAATACACCACTTTTCATCCAATCTGATTTTGAGAATAATATTTGGATTACAATTGTCAATAAAGATAGAATTCTAAAATATTTACCAGACCTTAACAAATTCGAAGAAATTGTACTTACAGGAAAAGAATCACTGCCATTTGCTCTAACAATTGATGAGGATGGAAAGGTTTGGTATAGTACTACGGGTGCAGGTAAAATAGGATTCATCAATCCTCAAGATAATTCGGTAGTGCAAATTTCTACAGACATTATACTTCAAGGTCCAGAATCATTGGTTTTTGATGATAAAGGAAATCTATGGATTGCAGAACATACAGGTTTAGCTATTACCAAATTTAATCCAATTTTAGGGACATTTGAGCGGATTTTAATTCCAAACAAAGATGCATTACCATTTGGTATGACATTTGATAAGTACAACAATATTTGGTTTGCTCAACATACAGTAGATAAAATTGGAGTTTATGATCCAGACAACAATAACTTGCTTGAAATTCCAATACCTACAGAGAATACATTTATTCAGTTTATGACATCTGATAGTGATGATAACGTGTGGTTTGTTGAACAACAATCAAATAAAATTGGAACTGTGAAAACTACAGAAATTCCAGTTGTTGCTTCATATACAGGATCATCCAATAATTTTGAATTAAAGTATACAGAAGTTGTTTCACCGCTTATTGCATTGGGAATTATTGCAACATCATTATTTTTTGTAAGAAGTGTTAAAGATAAAAGAAGATTAAATTCGTTGATTAATGCTTAGATAACAAGCCAGCAGATTTTATTCCAATTGTTCCAGCAAGGAGGCCAATTGCTAATAATACAATTGTTCCAGCAGGTGTTATATCAAAAATATAAGAAATTAAGATTCCTATAACTACAGAGAAGACTGAAAAACTCATAGAGATTATAGCAGTCTGTTTGAATCCTTTGCCATACATAATTGCAGTAACATTAGGAATTACAAACAAAGCAGAAATTAACAGTACGCCAACTAACTGAATTGATGTAACTACAGTTAGTCCTGCCATGAACACAATCAAATAATTGATTTTTTCAACAGGAATTCCACTGACTTTAGCTTGTTCCTCGTTAAATGTGGAATAAAGAATTTGTCGATAAAGTAATAAAATTACAATAAGAATTACACCAGTAAGTGCTAAGATTAGTATTGTGTCATTTACACTTACTAGAAGAATACTTCCAAATAGAAAACTAAAGATATCTATTGTAAATCCTCCTGAAAAGCCAATAATTACAAGCCCAACTGCGATTCCTGATGACAGTAATACTGCAATTGATGCATCACCAGAGATGTTGTATCTGTCCTTGATTTTTGTAATGATTAGAGCACTAGTTATTGAAACACCATAAGCTGTCCATAGAGGATAAATTCCTGCCAGCAAACCTAGTGCAATTCCTCCAAATGAAGAATGTGCTATGGCATCACCAAATAATGAATACCGGCGTAATACCAAAAACAGTCCAATTACTGAACAAAGGATTGCTATTGCAACTCCAGAAATTAATGCTCTGTGCATGAAACTGTATGACAAAATTTCTAGAGTCATTCTTAATGATGATGCATATGCTCCTGCATTGAAGCCTCAGAATATTGTTTGATGAGTTCATCATTTGAAAAGAATTTTTCAGATTCTCCATGGAAAAATAATACTCTATTTAGACAGGCTACATGATTTGCCAGTTGATTAACAGCATCCAGATCATGAGAAGACCAAATAATAGTGATTTTTTGTTTTGAATTTAATTCACGAAGTATACTGTAAAATAATTCTATACTTTGTTGATCAATTCCTGTAACAGGTTCATCCAGAATGAGGATTTTTGGACTGTTTACCAAAGCTTTTGCAATAAATACTCGCTGAAGTTGTCCTCCAGATAATTCACCTATTCTTCTATTACGAAGTTCATGTATCCATAATTGTTGTAAAATTTCATCAATTTTATTTTCATTAGATTCATTTCTTAATCCCATTCTTACCACATCGCTAACAGTGACGGGAAAATTTTTCTCAAAAATTGGTTTCTGTGGTACATATCCAATTTCTTTAAGATAATTTTTTGATTTTCTGATATCTTCACCAAAAAATTTGATCGTTCCCATATAGTTTGTATTGAGTCCTAACATTGAATCAAATAAGGTGGATTTTCCTGCTCCGTTAGGACCAATTATACCTAAAAAGTCGCCTTGATTGACTCTAAGGCTCACATTATCTAGTGCCTTAATATCAGGGTATTGAACAGTAAGATCTTTGATTTCTATTATCAACATAATGCCTCCTTTAGATTTTCAAGATTTTGTGTCATTTTAGATATGTATGTTTGATCAGATAAAACTTCCAGTGGTGATAAAATTAATACTTTGCCTCCTATCTCATTTGCAATTATGTTTGATGTGCGTGTATCAATATTTTCTTCACTAAAAATTACTTTGATATTTAATTCTCTAGAAGTTGAAATTATATTTTCAAGAGTTTTTGCTGTTACTTCTCCATGCGAATAATTTGATGAAATGATTGCATGTTGATTAAGATTATACTCTTCTGCAAAATAAGAAAATGCATTATGAAAAGATACAAAATCATGATTACAGTCAGATAATTCATCTCGAATTTTTGAATCAAGTAAATCTAATTTTTCTACATATTTTGCTGCATTGGATTGGTAATATAGTTTATTTTCAGGATCAGATTGCGAAAAAGCAAACGCTATGTTTTGTACTTGAATTTTTGCATAAACAGGATTTAGCCAAATATGCGTATCTGTAATTTCATGAGAATTTTCAGCATGAGAATTTTCAGCATGAGAATTTTCAGCATGAGAATTTTCAGCATGAGAATTTTCAGCATGAGAATTTTCAGCATGAGAATTTTTGATTGGAATTCCTTTACTTGTATCAACTATTTTACCAGAGTAATTAGTTTCTTGTAAATTATCAACCCAATTTTCAAAACCAAGTCCATTTATAATTATTAGATCAGACTTTTGCATTCTTTGTACATCTTTAACAGTTGGTTCCCAATCATGTGGTTCAACTCCTACTGGTACAAGTAAAATAACATCAACTTTTTCTTGTCCAACATTTTTTGAGAATTCGTATAGAGGGTTAAATGATGCAATGACTTGTAATTTTGAGTTATCAATTGTTGTAAATTGTTGATAAGAGTTAGTTCCATAAACTACAATTGAGCTTAGTGGGATTATAACCGATATGGCAATTATTGCAAATTTTATCTGAAGATTCACGCAGCAATTCACTTATGATTATTAATAAAGATATAAATTATTAATAAGATTAATTGCTAAACTTATAAGATAATTAATAACATTAGATATATGCCAATAGTCTCAATCTCATTAAATGATGAAATTCTCTCAGAACTAGACAAGCTGCAATTATCAATGGGGTTTTCAGGTAGGTCAGAGGCTATCAGGGCGGGAATTAGAGTATTTGTTTCTGAAGAAAAACAAAAAGCTGATTTGTCTGGAAACATTCATGCAATTCTTTTGGTAGTACATAATGATGAATTTGATCATGTTGTTTCTGGAATTACTCATAATTTTGAAGATCTAATTACAACACATCTTCACAGTAAAATTGAAAAAGAAAAATGCATGGAGTTGTTTCTAATAGATGGAGATGCAGAGAAAGTCTCTACAATAACAAAAGATTTCCAAATAAACAAAAACATGGATACCGTAAAACTAGTTACGCTTTAGATATTTGGTGAATTTTTTCTAGTTATAAAAATAATACTGGTTATTGAAATTGCTAATATCAGTAATACAATAGTTCCAAATTCTGGTGCAACAACTAGCGCAAATTCAGTTTCTTGCCCTGTGTTCCGAATATTTTCAAATTTAATAATTGTAGGGCCAGTCTGACCTTCTGCAAAAGTGAATTTTTCAAATTCTCCACCTATTTGTGCAGTTCCAGACACACGATGAATTTCTTTTCCATTTTGGATAATTACAATTGTGTAATCAGAATTTCGTAGGGGTTCATTTGTTTTTCCATCTCTGATTGTAAAAATAAAATTTGTATTAATTCCAGGCTCTACAGTCAAAGGATCCCATGAAAGGTTTACTTTAAAGTCCTCACTTTTTGTATACGCTTCTAATGGAAAAGATACATCATTACTAGCAGATATTGTAAATTTGATATTTTCAGGAAATGGTTCATCAGATTTTTTCATTTCATTTTTTAAATATCGTAAATGATCTTGCAACAATACAAGATGGACAATCCTCTCATCATCTTCGGTATAATCATCAACTGATACTGAAGAATTGAATAGTTCAATATCATTTACGTATCCAGAATAACTAGGAGACAAAAACTCGACGAAATCTTTTGGGAAATGAGTTTCTACATGTACTACTGATACATGAGACATTCGTTTTTCGCTCCAATCAAATGGCATTTCAAATGTAATTTGTTTAGCCTTAAAATCATAATTAAAATTGGAAATTGTATCAAAATAAGATTTTGAACGGAATTCTACATCGTTATTTTCAGAATCTTTCTGAATGAAAGAAATGGTCTCAATTATGCTCAAATCAGCATTATAGATACCAGAATTTTCTATGATATTTGTAGGCTCATCAATAGTTCTTATCTCAATCTCAAAGTTGTACAGACCACTCGAATTAAACAAAGGCCCAGTAATTTCAATAGGATTAGATTCAGTACTATGCCAAGCTCCAAGTAGAGAGTCTTGTTCACCATTAATTGTAATTTCATTATCTTGTGTTGGTCTTACTATAATTGGCAAAATACCATTTTCTGCAAAAAAGTAATTTCTAAAGATCATTTTATCATCATGAAATAAACCAATTAAAAAGGTGATATTTTTTGCATTTTCTTTTGTTTTCTTTTCTGTTGCAGTAATTGTAATTTGCTCTTGTTCATTTTCAAAAACCATTGGCATTTCTACTGAAACAGATAATTCTTTTCCTTGTACATTTATTGAAGAAATCGTATCAATTCCAAAGCCATGTCCAAAAACATTACTTACTGGAAACAATAAGCATAAAGCCATCATTAAAACGCTAAATTTGATTAATCTCATCATTATTTCTTTTTCACGGACCTATTTTACTGTCAGCAATTCCTCAACTTTTTGGATTAGTTCATCCATTGTTCTTGCCTCCAATATTGGTTGAAGTTCATTTGGATCCTTTGCACCAAGAGCAGATAATGAATAAACATAGTCAATTGTAGGTGTTTCTGTATTAAGATAATATTGTTCCAAAACATGATCTAATGCATGTGGTTCAACTATTTGAGGTAATGCCTGTGAGATAATTTTCTTTTTCCATAATTGAACCAATTGTTCCCATTTTTCGTATGAAATATTTTCATCTATTTCCAAAAGCATTTCAACTTCAGCTTGAATGTACATTTTCTCTTTAATTCCAATTTTCTCATGCATTTCAGATATTTCCTGATGTCCTTCTACTGAAAGAGGATCATAGTTTACAGGTTGAGGAATAGATGGCGGGATGATTCTTTTAATTTGAAATGAGTTTCTTCCAATTGTTTCAATGTGAAGTTGTAATCCATCTAGATTAACATCTTCACATTTGGTTATCTTAGCGATAGTTCCTATCATTCTGGGTGAATTCCATCCTTTTATAGAATTATTTTCATCAATCAAACATACTCCAAATTGTCCGTCGCCAAGCATACAATCATCAACTAACTGTTTGTAGCGAGGCTCGAATATTCTAAGAGGAAGTTCTTGTCGAGGAAATAATACCAAGTCTAATGGAAAAATAGGGATAATTTTTGTTTCTGTCATCTAGTTACAGAGAAATCTCTCTAGATATATGGAATACGGATTACCTTAGAATTAAAAACCATTCTCGTTTAGTATCAAGCCTAACAAAGCAGCACGAGTATGTTTTCCATATTCAGCTTGTTCAAAATATTTGGCATTTTTTGTTTTATCAACATCAGCAGAAATTTCATCTATTCTTGGAAGAGGATGTAAAATTATTGAATCATCTTTCATTTGTTTTAGTAAATCTAATCCGACAACATAACTTCCTTTTACTTTTAGATATTCTTCTTCATCTGGAAATCGCTCTTTTTGAATTCTTGTTACATAAAGAACATCAAGTTCATCAATGTGATCTTCAATATTTGGAGATTCAATAAAGTCTAATCTCTTTTTGATTTCATAAGTTGAATCAGATCTAATTCTAAGGGATTCAGGAGAAATTAGACGCACATCAACATCATAATTTCCAAGTCCATATAATAGAGAATAAACAGTTCGTCCATACTTTAGATCACCTACAATCCCAATCTTTATACCATCAATCTTTTTTTTTTCTTTTCTAATTGTAAATAGATCTTGAATTGCTTGTGTAGGATGTTCTTCTGTACCACTACCTGCATTGACAAGTGGTTTTTCTGAAATTTCTGATGCAAACCTACTTGAACCATCTAAAGGATGGCGTAAAACTAGAGCATCTGAATAAATCGACATGATTCGTACAGTGTCTGCAAGACTTTCGCCTTTTTGAGTTGATGATGAGGAGATATCAGAAATTCCTAATGAATTTCCACCAATTGATGCCATAGCAGATTCAAAACTAAGTCTAGTTCGTGTACTTGGTTCATAAAACAAATAACCTAAAGTTTTACCTTTACAAATTTCTCTTCTATCTGTTAAATTTAGTTGAATGATTTTATCTGTCGATGTAAAGATTTTTTCAAGTTTTTCTTTGTTAAAGTCTTTAATTGAGATAATGTCTTTTTGATAGAACTCGTTCATTCTTTCAATAATATATACAGGTGACTATACAAAGTATTCTGATGGAACAGTCCGACCTAATGGTTCGACGAATTAAGGAAGGAACTGTAATTGATCATATTGATGAAGGTAAGGGTATTCAGGTACTTAATGCATTAAGAATAGATGGGAAAGACGGTAGTTTAATTACCATTGCCTTGAATGTACCAAGTGGAAAATTTAAGAAAAAAGATATTATCAAGGTAGAAAATAAGTTTCTAAAAGATGATGATACAAACAAGCTTGCAGTCATTGCCCCAAAAGCAACAATTAACATGATAAAAGAATACAAACTTGTTGAAAAACGAAGAGTTTCATTACCAAATGAGATAGATAGGATATTCCGATGTTCTAATCCAGATTGTATTACAAACAGTACAGAATATATTGAATCAGTTATGGATGTGATTGATAAAGAAGGGAGAGTTCTCAAGTGCAGATACTGCGCCAGAGTTTTAGATGTAAACAAGCTAAAATATAATTAAAAAACCTAAAAATTTGAAAAAGATATTGTAAGGACTATTGTCCTAAGATGATAAACATCATAACTATACCATAGATTGCGATTGATTCGACCATACCTACGAAGATGAATACCTTAGACTGTAAAGCTGGGTTCTCACTAATGACTGCAAGACCTGCTGCACCTACTTGACCAAGACCTATTCCTGCTCCTCCTGCTGCAATACCAAATGCTAAACCAGCACCGAGAAGTTTCATAGAGTCACCACTAGATGCAGAATCTTCTTGTGCAAATGCAATTCCAGTTGAACCTAGAATTGAAATTGCTGATGCTGCCAAAAGTAACATGACGATAGTTTTCATTTACGTTCAGACTCCATTGGGTCCATATTTAAATCATGATGAGATATTTGACTCAAACTCGATCTAGTGTTTTCTTTTTGAATGATTTTAGATCGTCTTTAATGGAATTTACAAAATCTTCATAGTTTACATCTAATTCTTTCTTAGAATTTTCAAGTAATTTTTTTATTTCTTCTTTTGCCATTATCATCTACTTTCCATCTTTGCCTTGACTTTTTTTAACTTTGCGAATTCTTCTCTTTCTCTTTCTTCAAGAGTAGAGAGAATAAATCTAATATTATCTTTGTATTGAGGAATAATGACATTTTCAAGCGCATTTAGTAATTTTTGCGTTTTTTCTAATGCTTTTGCAAGACTAAAAATGGAATTTTCATATTCTGCTGCTTTACAAATTTTTGGCATCAATTCTTTGATTTGTTTTGCTGCTCTATCAATTGAAGAATTTGTATCTGCAAATCCATAAGGCATTGATTTTGTATCTTTTTCTGTAACAGTAAGTGCAGGGATTTTAACATCAACAACTCTTCTCACATGAACTTCTACTTCCATTACAGGTGGAGTAGACTCTGCTACAGAGTCAACAGTATTGGTTCCTAATGCCAAATATGCTTCGTTAACTGATGTGTAAATATCTTGTAATGGTTCCCATATTCCACCTCTTGCTTTAGATGCTTCTTGAATCATCTCTTCAATATTTTTTAAGAGAACTTTACGTTTATCATCTAAAATTTGCTGAACCATTACAGCAATTTGAGTAGATTTTTTATATTTAAAAAGTTCAATTTTTGTTGCTGCAACGTTTTGTCCAAATGACATTTAGTTATTCTTCCTTGTAATACTGTTCTACGTACTTGTCTTTAATTTTAGTAATCTCATTCTTTGGTAATTTTGATACAATCTTCCACATAAGTGCAAGTGTTTCTTCAATAGTTCTGTTCTCATCAGTTGCTTGTGTAAGGAATTCTTTTTCAAAGGTATCACCTACATCCATGTATTTGAGGTCAATTTCAGTTAGTCCTGCTTTACCTACAATACCTGCTAGTGCTCTTACTTCTTGTGCTCTAGAATATGCATCATAAACTTGATTAGAAACTTCACTATGATCTTCTCTAGTACTTCCTTTACCAATTCCGTCTTTCATCAGTCTACTAAGACTCATCAAAATATTGATTGGTGGATAAACTCCTTGCCTGAATAAATCTCTACCAACTACTATTTGTCCTTCTGTAATGTAACCAGTAAGGTCAGGAATTGGGTGTGTAATATCATCAGATGGCATTGATAAAATTGGAACTTGTGTAACACTTCCTTTTCTTCCATTGAGTTTTCCTGCTCTTTCATAAAGTGTTGAAAGGTCAGTGTAAAGATAACCAGGATATCCTTTTCTTCCAGGAACTTCTTCTCTAGCTGCACTAATCTCTCTTAATGCTTCTGCATAATTTGTCATGTCAGTAATTACAACTAGAACGTGCATTCCTAATTCAAATGCCAAATATTCTGCTACAGTTAATGCTACACGTGGTGTAATGATTCTTTCAATTGCAGGATCATCTGCTGTATTAAGGAATAGAACACTTCTTTTGAGTGCACCGGATTCTTCAAGACTTCGTCTGAAATATTCTGCTTCACTGTACTGCACACCAATTGCTGCAAATACTACAGCAAAATCATCTTGTGTTCCAACAACACTTGCTTGTCTTGCGATTTGTGCTGCCAAAAGATTGTGAGACATACCAGAACCAGAAAAGATTGGAAGTTTTTGTCCTCTAACTAGAGTCATCAATCCATCAATTACAGATACACCAGTTTGAATGAAATCCTTTGGATATTCACGTTGTTCTGGATTCATTGGTTCTCCGTTAATATCTACAAATTTATCAGCAATTGGATCTGGCAGTCCATCTTTTGGTCTTCCTAGCCCATCAAAAACTCTGCCAAGTACTTCTTTTGATACTGGCATTTCCATAACTTTACCTACAAATTTTGCGCTAGTTCCAGAGATTGATAATCCAGTTGTTCCCTCAAAGACTTGAACAATTGCTTTACCGTTTCCTACTTCTAGAACTTTACCTAATCTTCTTTCCCCTTCAGTAGTTTCAATTTCAACGAGTTCATCAAATGCTGCATTTTCAACATCATCTACAACAACTAGAGGGCCCTTGATTTCTGCAATCTTACTGTATTGAACTCCACCTTCTGCCGTCAATTTGATACTTTCACTCCTGAAATTGACTTGAATTGTTCTTGCATATCTTTATCTAATTGATCAAGTTTTGGCATCTCATCATCTTTTACATCCATTCTTGCTTTGAGCAAACTGCTTACTATACCTAGTTCTCGTATGTCAGATAATGCTGCACCGTCTTTTAGTGCTTGTTGTCCCTTATTGTAAAAATCAACACATAATTTCATTAATTTAAATTGTTTTTCTGGACTACAATAAGTATCAACATCATCAAAGGAGTTTTGTTGTAATAAAGCAATCTTTACCATTCTTGCAACCTCAAGAATCAATTTTTCTTCATCTGGTAAGGCTTCAGGACCTAAGAGTCTGACAATTTCTTTTAATGTATCTTCTCTTTGTAAAATACCATAAGTTTCACTTCTAATGCTAAACCAATTTTCATTAATGTTTTCACTCCACCATTTTGCGATATCTGCAAGATAGCCAGAATAGCTGTTCATCCAATTGATTGATGGGTAATGTCTAGAGTATGCAAGTTTTGCATCCAAAGCCCAGAAAGTTTTGATAAATCTCATTGTGTGAGTTGTGACTGGTTCCGTAAAATCACCACCTGATGGAGATACAGCACCAATCAAAGTAACTGAACCGTCACGTTCTGGACTACCAGTTGCTTGAACACGACCTGCCCTTTCATAAAATTCTGCTAATCTTGATGCGAGATATGATGGATATCCTTCTTCTGCAGGCATCTCTTCTAATCTACCACTCATTTCTCTGAGTGATTCAGCCCACCTACTTGTTGAATCTGCTACAAGTACAACGTCTTTACCCATATCTCTATAATATTCAGCAATTGTAACACCAGTGTAGATACTTGCTTCTCTTGCTGCTACTGGCATGTTACTAGTATTTGCTACAAGGACAGTTCTATCCATCAATGGTTTTCCACTACGTGGATCTTTGAGATGGGGAAATTCAACTAATACTTCAGTCATTTCATTTCCTCTTTCGCCACAACCAATGTAAACAACAACTTGAGAATCAGCCCATTTTGCAATTTGGTGTAATGTTACAGTCTTTCCTGTTCCAAATGCTCCAGGAATTGAACCAGTTCCTCCTTTTGCAATTGGGAAGAATGTGTCAATAACACGTTGGCCAGTTAAGAGTGGAACAGTTGGATCATATCTCTTATTGTAAGGACGTGGTTTTCGTACAGGCCATCTATGATACATTTTGAGTGGAATTGATTGTCCATCTTTCTCAGTAGTAGCTAGTACAGTTTCTAAATCATAATCTCCTTCAGATACAAGGTTTGAGATAACTCCACCTGGATGATCTGGTGGAACCATAATAGAGTGTTCGATAAGATCCGTTTCTTGAACAGTTCCAATGATATTTCCTGCATTAACTTCATCTCCGTTACTTGAAGTAGGAACAAAATGATATTTTTTTGTCATGTCTACAGCAGTAGTTGTGATACCCCTTCCGATGAAAGAACCAGATGCTTTTGATAATTCTCTCAGTGGTCTTTGAATTCCATCATAAAGTTGTCCAATAATTCCAGGACCTAATAATACACTAAGTGGGTTTCCGGTACCTATTACAGGTTCACCTGGTTTAAGACCACTTGTTGATTCGTATACTTGAATAAATGCGACATCTCCTGTAAGTCTAATAACTTCACCTACTAATTTTGAATTTCCTACAGTTACAGTTTCATACATTTTTGCATCAGACATGCCGTCTGCTCTTACAGCTGGGCCACTTACCCAAACAATTCTACCTTGAGCTGCCATTTTTTAATTTCCCACTCCGAATTTTGCTGCAATTTCTTTCCTTATTAAAGGCTTCAGACGTTCAATTCTTGCGTCGATCGTATTATCAAATGTCATTGCACCATCTTTAGATTTTACTTTAATTCCTCCAAGACAATTAATTGTTGTAGATGACAATTCAGCTCCTGAAAATTGAGATAATGCCTGCTGGACAACATCTTTGTCTTTTGCATTTGTAGAAATTGAAATTTCTGAAGTACCCAAAATTTGAATTACCTCTTTAATTAAAGTCTTAATCAAGTTTGAATAATCATCACTGCGATCAGTATTTGCAATTTGGTCCAATGCTGTAGAAAATACCCTATCAACTGCTTCCTCTAATGCTAAAAGTTGTTTATTTCTGGCTTCAATGTCTGAGCTTCCTGTGATCTGTTTTCCAATTTTATCAGCCTCTTTTTTGGCATCAGAAATAATTTTATTGTATTCACTCTCTAATTTTGGAATAGCAGCATCTAGATTTTGTTGTGAATCATCTAGTGCTAATTTTATGTTAGAAATGATATTTTTTTCAGTATTTATTAGAATTTTGTCAATTGTACTTTCTAATGCGGAATTAGATGCCAATAGGTGCAGTTGACTTATAACGGATTTTAATGTTTGGGATGGAAATCAGAAAGATATTAAACTCAATAAAAATATCAAAAATTTGTCTTGGGAACAGCCGATCTAAAATTAGGAACCATAATTTTACCAAGAAATGAGTCTCCAAGAGCAATTTCAAGATTAACCGAATTTGAGTGGTATCATAAAATTGATTCTGCTAATGATCTGGTAACTCCTGAAATTGATGATCTTTTATTAAAAGCACAACAGACTTTCCAGTCAATCGACGATGTGGTCAAAGGAATGGGAATTCCTCTAGAGGTAGGAATTATGGAGATATTATTCAAAGGAACTGTGATTAAGAAAAAAGATTATGAAATTAATGAAATAGAAGAGATGGTAGAGCAATTAAGCAAAGAGGCTCCTTCCATTATCGATGAGCCAGCAAAATTATTACGAGATGCCGCTGATACTAGACTATCAATTGAAGAGTACAAGGCACTCAAAGATACATTAGAAATAATTAGAAAAATGAAGATAGATCTTTCTGGATTTGGGTTAATGAGATATTTTTTTGCAAATCTCTTTGTAATTAATTCTGCAGACTTTGATGAGATTAGTCGTTCCCTTGAGGATGTTACAATTTACAAATATGATTTAGAAAATAAGGAAAAATCAGCAATTTTGGTAATTTCTGGTACCGAGGATTCTGAGAAAGTTCTAAAAGTATTAAGAAGTTTTAATTCAACTACTTTTAAAATTCCAGAAGGATTTCCACAAATTCCAAGTGAAGCTTATGCACTTGCAGAAGCAAAAATCAAAGAATTAATTATAAAACAAGCAGCAATTAAAAAACAATTATCGGGATTAACAAAGAAGATCAGACGAGATATTCTTTCTATTCATGAAAAAGCACAAGTTGCAAAAGACGTACTTGAGACTCTAAGAAAACCTGGAGGAACAAAGAATTTTGCAGTAATTCAAGGCTTTATTCCAAAAAAAATGGAATCTAAATTTACTAATGTTACAAAACAATGGATGTCAGTTGTAGAGGACATAACAGATCCTAAATTAAAAGATGAAATTCCAACATTATTTGATAATAAAAAATTCGTTAAAACTTTTGAAGTAATCACAAAAAGTCAGGGAATTCCGAAGTCTGGAGAACCAGATCCAACACCTATGATTGCTTTGATGTGGCCAATTTTTTATGGATTGATGTTTGCTGACATGGGTCATGGGTTATTACTAATGGGATTAGGCTTATTATTCAAATTCAAAGGACAGGGAGAACTTTCTAGGTGGGGAATGCTTATTGCAATTTCTGGTGCCTCAGCAGCTATAGCTGGTGTAGGTGCAGGAGAAGCGTTTGGATATCATCTTGACCATATGGGTCCATTTGAAGGGTTATTGGAAGAAGGAGGAGCACTGCATTCAGTTAGTTGGATAGTAGGTATTCTCAGTGTTGCCGAATTAACATTTGAACAAGTAATCAACATTCTCAAAGTTTCATTATTCATTGGAATTATACATCTAGTTTGGGCAATGACTTTACGTGTAATCAGATTACTAAAAGAAGGTCATAAACTAGTAGTATTTACCGAAGCAATTCCAAACATCACACTTTATGGTGGTATTGTAGTTATAATGATGTGTGCTATTGGCTCCCAATATGATGTAATGAACATGTATTCCAGAGTTCACACGGAAGCTGTTCCTTGGGTAACTATGTTTCTTGGAGATTGGGCACAGGTTTGGATAATTACAAGAATTGCAGTTGTAATTGTAATTGCATCAATGATCATAATGATGGTTGGAGGTGTAATACATGCAAAGAAACATCCAGAAGATGGAGCAGATCCGGCAAGTGTAATCATGGAGGTTTTGCTAGGAAAGACAGTTGAAAGTTTAGCGCATACAATTAGTTATGCTCGACTTGGAATTATGTTGTTGGTACATGCGGCTCTATTGTTGACAGTAAACAATGCATTTTCATCTCTAGGAGGTGTTGAATCAGGCGGAGCAATAGCTATGATCATTGGTGGTAACTTAGGAATTATGATGATTGAAGGATTAATTGTGTATATTCAGTCTCTCAGATTACATTTGTATGAATTCTTTACAAAATGGTATGTAGGCGGTTCACAACCATTTAGACAAATTAGACCAGAATTGATTTACAACCAATTCATTTGGAAGAAGAGTTAAAATTAAAAAACTATTTTTCAACAGGAAGTTCTAATTTATTCCCCCATTCTCCCCAAGAACCTAGATAAACTCGAACATTTTTGAATCCTAGTTTTTTCAAAACTAGAAATGTATTGGCAGCTCTATATGCACCCTGACAATAAGTGATAATTTCAGAGTCTTTTGGATAGTTATATAATTTAGATAATTCATCATTATTTTTGAAGGTACCATCATCATTGATATTTTTGTTCCAATCAACATTAATTGAATTTGGAATATGACCTGATTGAGCTGCGCGGATAATACTACCATCATATTCTTCAGGAGAACGAACATCAATGATTTTTACATTTTTTAGATTATCTTTAATATACGCAAATCCTGATATTATATTTGGGTTGATATTTCCTGAAAAAATAGATGGTTTAAAACCATTAGGTTTGATTTCAAGTGAAAGGTTTTCTTTTTTCCATTTTGATATTCCACCATTTAACATTGATACATTTTCATGAGAAAAATACATCAACATCCAAACACCTCGTGCTGCAAGCATTCCAGAGACATTATCATAAAAGACAACTTTCTTTTCTGGTGTGACTCCTAGAAATGAAAGAAGTTTTTGTGTTTGATTATCAAAATTTTCAATTCCTTGTTTTGTTGTATCAATCCAATGAAATGCAAATAGATCTAAATGAACAGCCCCAGGAATATGACCTTCAGAGTATTCTTTGAATGAACGAGTGTCAACGATAATCAGATCAGTATCAGTAAGAATTGAGTAAAGTTCTTCTACAGAAATCAACATGATTGAAGTAAATTAATGCAATCTAAATTGATTTGCACTAGATACCAAATAAAGAGAAGATGTATTATTTGATTTGTTGATATTCTCTATTGGGATATACCAAAATCACTGCTAACATTCTTTAGAAGCGGTTCTCATCTAGTAAACTATTGAACATCTAAATAATACATAATAAATCAAAAAATTACATACACTAAATATTAGAATATTAAAGATATGTTTTTGATTATACTCACAATATAGATAAACAGTTATTCAAATTAAAAATTAAAAAAATTTCTTGTTTGATACTAAAGTGCTGATGAATCTGTCTTTTTACTGGCAATATTAACTACCTGATCAACATCTGTAACAATTACTATTCCATCACCACTCTTCCCAGTATATGCAGCTTGAGATATGGCTGAAATAACTTTTGAAACTTCAGAATCATCTACAACGGTCATGATAGAGTCCATAATATTATATTCAGCTCTAAACTGTGTTGTTCCTCTACCGCTTCGAAGCATAGGTCGCTCTCCAGAACCTTGACCTTTTATGCTTGTTACAGTTACGCCTTTTGCACCTGTAGATTTAATTGCACTAACCACTTCAGATAGTTTATCACTCCTAACTATAGTTTCCAATCTTTTCATGTTTCTGTTAATATTACGTTGTTAAAAAAGATATAGATAACAAGTAGAATTTTAAAATAATTTTTTAAGACAGAGATTTTCAAATATCTCAAATCACAAACAAATCTAGAAATTAAAACAAGACAGTATTTTTTCTTATTGCTTCTCAATCTAGATAGAATATGTTAACATAGAAAACAATGAATATTACAAATTAATAATACCTTAATCTGTTATTCATTAACATAAGCACGTTCACCATGCTGTGCTAAATCTAATCCTATCTCTTCTTCCCTAGGAGTTACTCTGATACCACCAGGCCATACTAAATCCATCACTTTAAGAATACCGAACGTAACCGCTAAAGTATAACCAACAGCTATAACAGCACCAATTATTTGGATGCTTTGTTGTTCCATACCCTCTGCAGTACCAGTCCATGCACCGATACCATCACCACCAGTATCCCAAATATGTGGACTTGCTAGGGTACCAGCAAGAATAACTCCGGTCAATCCACCCATACCGTGAACTCCCCAAACATCTAAAGCATCATCCCATCTTTTAGCATTCTTAAATGCTACTGCACCATAACATACAGCACCAGCAGCAATTCCAATAATCAACGCACCCATCGGACCTACCCAACCAGACGCAGGAGTAATGGTTCCTAATCCAGCAATGGTACCAGTAGCAGCACCAATGATGCTTGGTTTTCCGGTATGAGCCCAACTTAATAATACCCATGTCACGGTACCCATTCCAGCAGCTATGTTAGTAGCCATCCAAGCACTGACAGTTACACCATCAACCATAACTTGACTTCCAGGATTAAATCCAAACCAACCAAACCAGAGAATACCGGCACCTAAAACAACCAATGGAACATTATGGGGTTCCATTGGAACCTTTCCAAGTCCCATTCTTCTTCCTAAGACAAGTGCAGCAGCTAATGCTGCAAATCCAGCAGTAATATGTACAACTGCCCCTCCAGCAAAATCAAGCACATAACTAGGTGAGAGAGAAGGATCTAAATCCAGTGTTCCATCTGACATAAATCCACCGCCCCATATCCAATGAGCAACTGGATAGTAGACAAATGTAGACCAAACTATAACAAATATCAAAACTGCACTGAATTTCATTCTGTCAACAATACCACCAATAATTAAAATAGGAGTAATTATTGCAAATGTTCCCTGAAATGCTGCAAAAAGCATATGGGGAATAGTACCAGGCCAATCTTGGCTACATTGATCCGCATCAACCATTGCATTCATTTGATATGCAGCTGACCATGTATCAGTACAAGGACCTACTGAACCAAGTGGGGCAAAGTGAGAAACATTATTGAATCCAACATAGTCAAGTGCACCCATAAATGCATTACCTGCTTCATAATTAGGACCAAATGCCAATGAATAACCAAATCCAAGCCATTGAACAGCGGCTACACCCATAATTACTAAAGTCATACCGAAAACATTAACAGCGTTCTTACTTCTAGCAAGACCACCATAAAATGCAGCCACGCCAGGACTCATCAAAAGTACCAAAGAAGTAGCAGTCAACATCCAAGCTGTGTCACCAGTGTCAATTCTACAAGGTAACATGTTACCATCATCATCAGAATACCAACATTCATGAGGATTACCAGTGTATATTCCAGAAGTTCCAAGCACATAACCATCCATCCCATCAGATGTAGACTGCGCATAAGCCTGAGTCATTGCAGCAGCAGAAATAACTGAAACTATTGTAAACATTACGATAAGAGAAATCTTTTGATTTTTCACTTTCTAACCTCAAGCGAAGCCATTTAAAAAGATATTTTTTTTTTATTAATAAATTGTGTTACTATTGTAAATCAAATTATTGTGAGATTAATATTTTATAAGATAAAATATAACATCAGACACGTTGAAAACATCTCTTTTTGAAACCTTTAAGTTAACAAACCAACTAACTGGGAAGGCAAAAAGACAAAGGAAAATAATTAAAATTATTGGAACCACACATATTCCAAACCAGAGAACAAAAGTAGAAATTTCAAGAAAGATAAGTATGGAGAATAAACAATCTTGGAAGAATTCTTACTCTGGTGTTTATGACGATATTGAAAAAATATTGTTACCTCAAAAAATAATTGAAGAGGAAGGAAGAATTCCACTCAAAAGAGGACCACGTTTACTACAAAGAGAAGGTACAGGATATTACAAATTAACAAAAATAGGCACATTATTGTTATTTTGTATAGAAGACAGTAAAATGAAAATAGACTTTACAGATCTTACACATCAACAAGATCTGGGAGAAGAATTGAATTTATTATATACAATTAATCCTGACTTGTGTTTTTTATTGTTAGAAAAATATACATCCACAAGATGTATGAATGGAAAGGATATAATACCAATCACGTTAGAAAAGATTAGTAAAGTATACGAATTTCCATTAAATTGTAATTTAAAATTTATAAAATCAATACTGTCACACAGTAAAGATAATCAAAGAAGAATATTACAGATTCTATCACATATTGATTCTAAACATTAAAATCTATTTGTATTTGTTTCCAATATATGGGATCATCAAAGAATGTCTATGCCTCAGTTAAAGCATACAGTAAAAGAGGCAAATTACTGACAAAGGCTGATTTCCAAACACTTGCAGAATCAAGAGATTTAGAAGAATTAATGACTAGAATCAAAAATACAGTGTATGCCGATTCTGTAGCAGATGTTCAAAAACCATATACTTCACAAAGTATCGAATCAGCTTTAAGAAGTAAACTGGCAGATGTTCATTACTCCATTGCAAAGACATCAGGAAATTCAGGTGTATTAGATGCATATTATATGAAATTCATTATATCAAATCTAAAATTAATTCTGAAAGGTAAAGTTCTAGGAAAATCTCAAGAAGAAATTGAGATTCATGTTAATCTTCATGCAGAAGAATTAATCAAACAAAGAGATATTGTAATCAAAGCATTAGTTTCAAAAGATCTTGAAGAAGCTGTCGCAAGTTTGAATTCAGTTCAATTTGGAGAGGAGATTGCAAAGGCTGCAGCATTATATAATGAAAAAAAGAATGTGCAAATATTTGATATATATTTTGATAAAATATTATATCAGCATCTTGCTGATGCAATGAAGAACTATTCAGATAAAGAAGCAACAAAACTTGTTTCAATGGATATTGACTTTTACAATATTTTAACTGTAATTAGAGGAAAGTTCTGGGGATTGCAAGAAGAACAAATTAGAGATATGATTATTAGTACTAATCCACCTGCAAGAGGATTACTAGAAAGAATGATGGCAGTGGCTACAGTAAGAGATGCATTCAATGAACTATCTAGTACAAAATATAAGGATTTAGTACCACAAGTAGAAGATGAATTGAATGCTATTGCAGAATTTGAAAGAGCATTTGAGATGGCAATATACAGTTCATCACTTGGATCATTCAGAAAAATGTTTAGTTTTGGAACAATTATTGGAATTACTAAATTGACTTCCTTTGAAGTTAGAAATCTAGCAGCAATTGCTTTTGCTGTCGAACAAAAAATACCAACTGAGATTACCATGTCAAAGTTAATCCTAGAGGAAGAATAGGATTCTAGTATGTTTAATTTTCCAAAGAAAAAAACTAAAGTTTCTACAGAAGTTTTAGTCAGATTCATTTGGGTTAGTTCATTTTTAGCAATGATTTTCACATTGCCACCATTAGCATTGTTCTTAGGAATTTATTTTTTGACAGGTGAACTAATCATAGGAGCAGTAATTGGTTTTGGAATTCATTTTATGATATTAGCTTTTTCAGGAAGAATTTCAAAGATCATAACTAAGATAATGAGCTAAACTAAATGAGGCTATTTAAGAAGGTAAAATATCATGATGGGAGATAGAGATTTTCAAAAGATCATTAAAAGCGCTGTTGAATCTATTGGAAAACAGTTAGAGATCCAGATAAATTCAGAAGATATCCAAACTATTCATCTTCATGAAGTAGTTCAATGTCTTAGGCGTTCCTACTATGACAGAGTAGATCCTCAAGAGGTTAAAAGAAGAGGATTCAATGATCTTCTCTCAGGATTATTAAGGAAACTAGAGTATGGAAGTGAACCTAAAGAATTTGCTATAGAGGATATCAATCTTAAAGGACAAGTAGATATGATAGTTGATGATACTATTATTTTATTCAGACCGGTAGCAACTGAATTGGAAAATCCTCAAGCAAATGACGTTTTGTATCTTAACGCATGCATGTGGATATATAATAAATATGATGGAATTGTTGTATATATTTCAGGAGATAGAAAAGAGACAACATTTTCATTAACACGAAACAAAAAAATGTTTGAAGAAATAATTAGAAGGGTAAGGGTCCTAAATGATCTTCTAAAGGAGCAAAAATTGCCAATACTAGAGCCATCTACAGAGTGTTCTGAATGCCAATATTATGAGAGATGTTTCATGAAAAAGAAGAATTCCAAACAGATGTCTTTAGCTGAGATGTTAGGAATGAGCGACAAATAGTCCAGACATAAATCAAAAAGATTGTGAAGGAAAAAATCCTTTTGGTTAATCTAGTGATTCTGGATGTCCTTTACCACGTAACGCGAAACACACTACTGCTAGTGCAATTGCAACTCCAGCTGCTGCGCCAAATGCGGCCATACTTGCTTCTGCCATTTGATAAAAAGGCATCTTACGGCCTTTTATAACTTTGTCAATATTCTTTGTCTAAAAATAAACTATCGTAATTTTAGAATTTTATGATACTATACTAATTCATTTGGTAAATTCAAAATGAAGAATATTTTCTTGTCCACTAGTCATAGAGCTTAAATTGTAAAATACATCACCTGAAACTCTCCAAGATGGATCATTATTTTTAAGAATTGTCCATAATTCAGGAGTGTTTTCAGAACCTCTTAATGTAATAGTATCTCTTAGAATTATTGAATTCTCACCAAGAAGAGTATAATAATTTGAGCCAAATTCAACCATTCCCTCTGGTCTACTTCCTATTCCACCTCCTGAAATTTGTTCAGAATCAGAATAATTTGTCTCAAATAATTGATAATCCATCATTTGGACAATTACAGCACGAGGATTAGGATTTGAAAGTTTAAACGAAATATCTATTTCAGCAGTTCTTTCTGAAATTTTTTCAACTGATATATTTTCTAATTCAATGTAAAGAGGTTTAACTTCTGGAACACCTTCAATTTGACTAGAATCTTCTTGAGAAGGTATGACTATTGTAGGTCCTACCAAAAGAATTCCACCTAATATCATAACCAGTACTACTACAGCAATACCAACAAAGATTTTAGGATTCATAATTTTTCATATTCCTTAGACATCTTAAATGTTAACATGATTATTATATTATTGAGGAAAGAAGGAAACTATGCAGTATTTTCAAGCGGTACAACAAGGAAAACAAAGAGCAAGTAAATCACAGATGAAAATGTTTGAGGTTGCTGGATTTGGAATGCTAACTTTGACAACGAAAAAAATTAATGGTGTATTTTATCCAGTAGGAGAAGAAGAATTCACTGCAGTGATTAGTTCAGCCGATGGATATGTAGCAGTAATTGTAGATAAAGATGGATTTACAAAGGCTCAATCAAAAGCAATGGAAAAAGAAGAAGCTATATCAATTTTCAAAAAACTACGAGAATTAGGAATTGATGAATATTCAGAAAAAGAGATTCAGATCTGGTCTGAGACAAGAATTACTATACAAAACGAAATTTAACAGAAATTATTTTGAAGGTAGTATGATTTGAGTACCTACATCTGCACCTCTAATGGCCTTTTCAATGATTTTTGGTTCCGCCTTTAATATTCTTGTTTTAATTTTGGAACGTTCTATGATTTTCAGAGCAACAATATCCATCAAATCATATCCACCTGCTAAAGAATCTTCATGAACTAACATATTTTTCAGATTTTTAAGATCAATTCGTTTAAATTTTTTGGCTTTTTTGAATTTATTAGGATCCATATCATAAACCCCATCTACATCAGTAGCATTAAGAAATTGCTCTGCATGTATTTTTTCGGCAATTAAAGCTGCAGTACCATTAGTACTTTGACCTGGATGCAAACCACCAGCTACAACAATTAATCCATCATCTACTGCATGCCTGACTTCTTGTAGAGTAGTTGGTGGATGTGAATATGCCTTTGCTCTTAATGCATAAATCAATAGTTTTGCGTTAAGTCTAGATATTTCAATTCCCAGTTCATCTAGTGTTGATTCATCTGCTCCAGAGGATCTGGCATGAGAAATATAATGTCGTGCAATATTTCCACCACCAGCAATAACAATTGGTTGACAAATTTTACTGATTCTTACTAAAAACTCTGCATAGTCTTTTAGCACTTTGACATTATCCATAGCAAAAACTTTACCAGATAATTTGATGACAATTCGTTTTTTCATTCTAGCTCACCTAGGATTGATTTTGCGGCAATTTCAACTTTTTTTCTGTGATTCTGATTAGTATAAATTCTAAGTATATTCATGAATCCAAAAATGGTTGAAACCACAGGAATTTCTGAAATAGGCATCTCTTTTGCAGAAGATTGTTGTCCATTCTCATGAGTGATCAAAATTATAGATTTAGATTCATTCTTTGATGGTGCAAGAGGAATTGATGGAGTAACAGAACTATCTACAAAAATTTCATTTTCATCAATTTTTGATTTTTTAGAGATTTCATTTCTTAATTCATCAGTACGTGTTTTTTTCAAGTTAGTTTGACTAGTCAATATTCGTTCATAAACACATTTTAACAATTTTCTGTTTTGGTAGTCTTGCGCAAGTTGTCTAGAACGTTTTAATTTTGAAGATTCTGATGAAATTATAGTTGATAAAACATACTCATCTGTGAGTTTAACAAATTCATTTAAGTTAAAAGTTGTAAATCCAAATTCATCATCAGCTAATCTTAATGCTTCAATAAGCATTACTTCAGCCGCGCGTACAGTTTTGTGAAAATATACTGCTTTGAACATTTGATATCTAGAATGCATCATAGATTCAAACGAATACAATGCAGAACGTTCCAAAGCTAATTTCTTTTTATGTACATCAAGTGATTGTGTAATTCTTTTATGATCAATTTTAGCATGTTCAGCACCGGTAAAATAACCATCTCTAAGTAAATAATCCATCATATCAGCACTAAGTGCACCTGAAATAATTTCATTCATGTATTGAAATTTAGAGTCGCCAAAAGCAATTTTTGTGATCAATTTTTTATCAAAACCATTTTTTGATAAATTATCACCAATTTCAGAATTTAAAATTATTTCTTTACCAAAATCTTCATGTGAGATTTTTTTTTCTTGTATTATTTCTTCAAATAAATGAGAAAATGGTCCATGACCTATATCATGTAAGAGACCTGCAAGGCGAAGAATTTCAATATCATCAGATTGTAAAATTCCTTTTTCATTTAATGCATGACCCGCTTGGCTAGCAATGTGCATTACTCCTAGTGAATGTTCAAATCTTGTATGTTGAGCAGATGGATATGTTAAATGAGCACCAGAAAGCTGTCTAATACGTCTTAATCTCTGAAAAATAGGATTGTCAATTATTGATAGCTCATGTTCATAGACACGAATGAAATCATGAATTGGATCAATAATATCTAGATAAATTTTTTTCATAATCCTATTTTCTTTGAGAAAACTTTCATAATTTCTTCGTGTACTTCTTCTTTAGATTTTGATGCATCAATTATTTTCCAATGTTTCTTTTTAGCAGTTATATGATAAATTGTAGAAATTTTTCTTAAAAATTCTTTATTTTTTTCAAACTTATCACGATTAGTTTTTTGTCTACGAAATGATTCTTTTTGTGTAACATCAAGTAAAATTACAAGATCTGCCTTTGGAAGTCCAGCGTCAAGATTTTCAAGCCAATTTTGTTTCATACCATTTGCAATTCCATAAACCAGATTAGAGTGGTAGTATCTATTCATAATCAAAACAGAATTTTTCTCTTGGGCTACTAAAATCTCGTCAAGTTTTTCCCATCTATTTGCAGCCAATAAACAATGAATTACTTGTGGAGGAAATTTTCTTTTTCCCCTCAAATATTGTCTGATTTCTTTTCCAATTGGTGTTTTGTAGTCAGGAAAATTGAATAGTTTAGTTTTGACCTTTCTTTTTTTAAGGGCTTTTTCCAACATAGTTGATTGAGTTAGTTTTCCTGCTTGGTCTCCGCCTTCAATTACAATTATCATAAGTTATCAAAACAGAGAAATTAATTAATTAAAAATCTATCAATAGCAGTTATCAATATTCAGTAATAAAAACAAGGTTTGTTGTAAAATCAAGGAAAACAGTATTGGAAAATCTGTCAACACTGAAAATAATGAAGACAATGGTTCATAATTAACAAATGATGATAACACAAGCCTAAAAACAATCAAGATCTTGTTCAGGTGCTCTTTCGGACACGTTAATTTTCGCCGCTCTGTCCTAACCCCATATTCATTGTACTCCTAACCGAATTTGAACTATCAAGGATTTTCAAATAACCAACTTTCGTCATTATGCTACGTTAAATTCTGTCAAGGTTTATAACCAAAAATGGAGTACATAGCACAAAATGGGACTAGTTAACGATGTAATCAAAGAGATCGGAAACAAATCAAGAGAATTTTATGAATTTGTTTTACCACCAATTGACATGTATCGGAATGAAAATAATCTCAAAGTAGTAATTGACATTCCAGGATTTAACAAAGAAAACATCAAGTTGACCCTGTGCAAAGATATACTTTCCATCAAGGCTCAAAAAGAAGTTGATGAAAAGGAAGCAGATACATTGATTTCAAATCAGAGACCAAGTGTGATTGATAAAAAAATTAGACTTCCAATCGAGATTAAACAAGGTGAAGAAAAAATAGAGTCTGCAAAATATGAAAATGGTGTGCTTACATTAATTATCCACGTAACAAAAAAAGGAAAAAATATCCCAATAGAATAATCTAGTATTTTCTAAATAATACAGAAACTATCATTATCAAACCAGAACTAACCATCCCAGCTAAACCCAAAGATTGGCTAGACTGGAACAAAAACGTAGAGCCTACAAAAATTGCAGAGGCAAATATACTTCCACTGATTAAGATCATTGGCTTTCTTTTTTTCATATAGATGGAAACTTCATCCCGAAGTTTCTCCATTTCAGGTCCAATTCGTAGCGCAAAATCAATAGATTTTGCGAAGCTGTCAAAAGAGATCTTTAATTCTTCAACATATGCTCTTGAAATAAGATTTTCCTCCTCAAGAATATTTTTCAAGACTTTGACAAACTTGAAATCAACGTTGTGTGTTTTGTAAATTCCCTCAATTATGGAAGCCATTCTCATATACAAGGCTAAATTTTTTGGCAAAACAAATGGAAATTTACTCATGGTTTGATTTGCAAGTTCCATCAAACTTTGTACTTCCATTTTGTCAGGTTTGTTTCCATGCATTGCACCAATCGAAAGTTCAATTCCTTTTTCAATTACTGATCTATTATATCCAGGAGTTAGCATTCGAAGATCATTCATTGCATTAACAACTCTAGAAGGGTTTTTTTCAACTAGTGCAAGATAGAGCCTAATTAGTTTGAATCTGGTTTCATTATTTATCTTTCCGACCATTCCATAGTCATACAAAATTAGTTTTCCATCATCAGTTACTGCGATGTTTCCAGGGTGTGGATCTGCATGAAAAATGGAATGCTTTAGAAGCATGGTAAAAAAAACCTTATGAACATCAATGACTAGCTGTTCTCTGTCAATTCCCTTCTCATCAAGTGCCTGAACATTTGTGATTTTGATTCCGGGGAGATATTCCATTGTTAACACGTTTTTTGAAGAAAAATCATCAAAAACAGATGGCACGATTACCTGGTTGGATCCTTTCATGTCATCTTTAATTTTTTTAAGATTTTTAGACTCTATAGTGTAATCCATCTCTTCGTAAACCGTTTCAATGAATTGGGAAAGCATGGCCTTTGCTGAATAACGTAAATTTGGATCAACAAATCTTAATGCCAGTGGAAGGATTTTTTTTAAAACTTTAAGATCTTGTTCAACAATTTTTTCAATTCCAGGTCTTTTTACTTTGATAACAATTTGTTGACCTAAAATAGAACCTCGATAAACTTGCCCTATTGATGCACCAGAGATGGAATTAGTATCTATTTCATCAAATCTTTCATCAATTGGGCCAAGATCTTTTTCAATTATTGGTTTTACTTGAGCAAAAGGAACTACAGGAACACTATCTTGGAGTTTTGCAAGTTCTTCAAGATATGGTTGAGGCAATATATCAGCCCTCGAAGAAAGCCATTGACCTAATTTGATATAGACTGGTCCGAGTGAAATGAATACGTTAAGAGCTCTACGAGCGTTTTTTCGAAATTGTTCTAAATCGATTTCATTTTTCTTTTGGTTAATCCAAATTTTTCTATCTCTACGTAACGCCAAAACTGACGGTAAGAGTTTGATAAAAATTTGAATAATTCTAACTGTAGACATTTAGGTTACTCCAAATAACTTTTAATTTGCTTTGCTGTTGTGTATCCCACATATCCAGAAATGATTGATGATATAAGACCAACTGTAAATGATTGTTTTTTCGAATTTTTATTAAGAATATTTTTTGCAACTTGTGAACCACTAAAAACTGCACATGCCAAACCAATTAGAACTTCAGGTGCATCATGAATTAAATGTCCAACTGGATCTTTTCTGGGGTCTATTCTATCCATATGAACCAAAAATTTATCGTCATATTCTCTAATGTGTAAATTACCATAACGATACTGTTTATATGCTCCATTTTTTTGTCCAAGGAAGGTTTCTTCTGCTTCTTCTAGCATAAATTCTCGCAATTCCTTTGGAACTTCAATTTCATCCCCATGCATGATCGCAAGATCTAGTAATTGCATATAACCTTACGGTCTGTAAAGTGCTTCAGCCTAAGACCAAAAATATGTTGTACTTTGATGGTTAGATTGAATTTTATAAATTGGTATTTACCGCTAACTGAAAATTTCTACTAATCCTTTGATATAAATTTCATACATTCAATAGATGAAATGAATGGTTTTTCTAAAATTGTAATTTTACACTAATCATTAAACAGGCAAAAAATCTCAAGATGTCTTTAGCCGATCTTTTGTAAACATTATGAAACTAATTGAAAAGACCGTCAGCATTGCAATACCTGTAACATATGCATAGTTTAGTCCAATCCCAGGATGAACCTCTTGATGATAGTAGTTGATCAAAAACGTTACAACTAACAAAATCACTCCGATAAATGTTAGTTTCTGATGTGTCTCCAACAAAAAGAAATTTGTCAGCAACTATATGAATTTAGAAGTACAACAGAAAAAATTTGGATTACACAATATTATAAAAAAAGAAAATATATTTTGACATATAACCATTAACATTCCCTTAGTGGATGATAAAATAAATACAAGTTTTAGAATTGAAAATTGTTAGATCAGGGATCATAATCCATTTGAGATAATTTTTTGATTACCTCTTCAAGCTCTGCTGCATTTTGATCAATTACTTTTTCTATTACTGCAATCTCTTCATTAATATTCTCTAGATGAACATCATTAGAATTTTTAATTCTTTCTTCTAGGTCTTTTAGAATTTGTCGATTATATTGATTGATTTTTTCGAGTTCATTTTTGTATGTCTCTAATTTCTCATATTGATTAGAAATTTCAGGGGATTCAACATATTTTTGATTTGTAAGAAATCCCAAAGAGATTACCAAACCTCCTACTGCGAAAACCACAATGAGAACAATTATGTTCAATTTCAATTTGAATGAATCTATTTCCTCATTTTAGATTTGAGATTTAACACCTAGCTTGTAGGAGTTGTTATTTTTTTACGCCTGCGTATTATGTAAATTCCAATGCCTATTGCCGCAATAATTGGAATAGTAATCATGGTTAAATCTGGACCAGAGTCGTCATCATTTGATGGTTCTTTAACAAATATTGTTGCATCATGTGGTTGAAAGATCTCATCTCTAACACCATCTTTGTATCGTACAGTAATGGTGACGTCATGTTCCCCATATTTTGGCTCACCATCAAACTCAATAGGAATGTTAAATGGAACAGGGGCATCAATTTCAATTTCATCAATGAATTGGGTATTTGATTTGATATTAGAATCTCCACGAGGTTCAATAGATACAAAACCAAATAATCCATCTTCATTTCCTTCATTAATTATTTCTCCAATTACCATCTGTGTACCAGATAGTTCAATGACATCAATATTGTATATGGACAAATCAATGAGGCCTTTAACATAGAAATCAGCTATTCGTGAAACAGTCTGCTTATCACCATGTGCATTAAAATAAGTTATTTCAATGGGTGCACGAAGTGTATCACCTTTCAAAGATTCTGGTACGTATATGTCAAGTTCAATTAGTTTTTTTGATTTTGGATCAATTTCACCAATTTCCCAATCGGTATTTAGAACAACAACATTCTCTATATTAGTAATAGATTGGGTAGTTGATGCTCTTTCACTTTGCGTATTTTGCAGTACTACATTAACACTTGAAATAGGTGCAGTTCCATCATTTGAAATTTCAATTGTTACATGGTTTTGTTGTAAAGATGTAAGGAATGGATCTAGTGCACGGATGTTTATTACACTTTCTCCAGTTATTTTAAAATCAAAATTCTCAAACGCAGTTCGAACGCCGGACTCACGAAGTCGTGAATAGTCAACTTTGACCGTACCAGGATATTGTTGGACTTTAACACTATTGCCTATATCAACAAAAAATGTTAGATGAAAGTTTTCTCCAGCAAGAGAATTTGAATCAGCGTCACCATAAATTAATGAACCAGGTCCATCTGAGGCTGAAAATCCAAGAGGTAGAGACAGTTGTCCTCGTATTCCAGTAATATCCTGAGTTCCAACATTTGCCATTACTACAGTAAATGGTACATTTTTGTCACCTGCATCAATCTCAAATTTCTCATCTATTGTTCCAAAGTATGCATCAAGGAATTTGACATCTCCATAGTCTCTTTCAAAAGGAGAATTGCCAAACCCTCCTGAGATGATTTGTGCATAAGAGTTATTAAAAATAAATGGTGCAAATCCTATTACAAACAAAGATAACAAGAGTTTTACATTCATTATATTATGACCTCCATTTCAGATGGTTGTTCGCCCTCAAACGCCTTACCATCTTTTATCGTTATCACCTTATCTACTTCACCAAAATGTTGTCTATCATGTGTAACTATAATGAATGTTTGATTAAGTTTTTTTGCCATTGATTTCATTAGTTGAACAATTGTTTCTGAAGTTACAGAATCAAGATTGCCTGTAGGTTCATCAGCTAAAACAATTACGGGTTTGTTGATTAATCCTCTTGCAATTGCTACTCTTTGAGCTTGTCCACCTGAAATCTTGTTTGCACGTTTATTCATTTGGTCTTCAAGCCCTACTGCTTTTAATAAATCTCTAGCTTCTTTTTCAGCAATGCCATCAGTTCCTCCAATTTGTCTTGGTAACAGTACATTTTCTAAAACAGAAAGATCAGTAAGTAAGTTAGAAAATTGGAAGATGAATCCTAATTTTTTGTTTCTAAATGAGGAAATTTTATTATCATCAAGTGTTGTGGTATCAACACCATCAATGAAGATCTTTCCATTTGATGGATGATCTAACAATCCAATAATGTTAAGTAATGTAGATTTTCCAGAACCGGAACTTCCTACAATTAGGACAAGTTCACCCCTCTCAATTGAAAATGATACATCATCAAGAGCCTTGACTTTACTATCTCCTTCTCCGTAAATCTTACTAACATTAGTAATTTCAAGTACTTTAGACAGTTCTCATCGCCTCCACGGGTAATAGCTTTGTTGCCCTATACGAAGGATACAAAGATGCAATAATTGCCAAAGCAAAGGAAGTCAAGGCAGTTTGTATGATCTTTTCCCAGTTATAGCTAACCTCAAGAGGTAAACTATTGTTAAATGACATTTTTGTTTCTTTTGCATAAAAAGTATAACCCAATCCTGCTGCAGTTCCCACTCCAGCACCAATTGCTCCAATAATCATTCCTTGAAAAATGAAGACTATTAGAATGTCTTTTCTTTTGGCTCCAATTGCCCTCATAATTCCAATTTCTTTAGTTTTTCCATTGACTAACATCATCTGAATTGTAAGAATTGCAAATGCAGATGACATCATTCCAAAATAACCTATCATGCTAATCATTGCAATACCAGATCTAAAACCTGCAAGTTGTTCTTCAGCTGATTCTTCTATGGTTTCTGCGAGAAAATCATCATTAGGAAATGATGTTAAAAAGAATTCTTTTACCTCTAATGCTTTCGAAGGATCGTTTAGTTTCACCATAAATGAACCAGTATCTCCAGGTCTATTCATCATATCACGTAGAGTATCAATATGTACAACAGCTGTATAATCAAATCCCTGACCTCCAGGTGATTTTGCAATTCCAGAAATAGTGAATCTTCTAATCTGATCTTCTCCGAATCTATCTACAACAAGAACTTTAACACTATCACCAACTTCGGCTCCTCCAAGATCTGCTGCCACATTAGATCCTAACACAATAGAATTTCTTGAAAAGACATAGTTTCCTTCTGAAACAGTTTCATGAACAGTAGATGCTCTAATATCACGAAATGGATCAACACCCACTATTGGCACTCTAGTTTCCTCAATTAGTTTTCCATTTTTTGTCATATTCATTTCAGCACTTGATGAAAGCCGCGGCGCTGCCCCCGCAACATAAGGTATTCTTTCAAACCAATTCACAATTGACAGATCAGATTTATCGATATAATCTGCCTCATCAGTTACAAGAATATCGCCATTTCTATAATCACTAATATCCCTAACTATAGCATCAAACAATCCCTGAAAGATTACAAAGTTAACATGAATAACCAAAATTCCAATTGTAACAGCTAGTACAGCTCCAATCAAACTACCCTTTTTATTGAATAGCATTCGTTTGGCAAGTTTTAGCCTATAATCCACAAAAAATATAAAATAGTCTAATATTTAATGTCTATCATCTATAGTGCTAATAATATAGACAATTTTATAATAGATTAGTGTTTTCTGTATCATAAGGAAAAAAATAAGTGATGAAATGGACAATTTAGACATGAAAATATTAAGTAGGTTATTGAATAATTGTAGAGAATCAGATAGACAAATAGGCATAGAATTGGGAATTTCTGGAGGAGCAGTTCGAACTCGAATCCAAAAGATGCAAGAAAAGAAGATTATTGAAGAGTTTTTCATCAAAGTAGAGCCTCCTGTATTGGGTTATGGTGTTTTGTACATTGTTGTAATAGGTGAAAACATGAATGAGATTTTAGAGCAAACAAATCTTGTTGGTGAACCATATTTTGTCGTGCCATGTATTGGGGGAATAACAGTTTGTGGTATTACGATAAAAGAAAATATGAAGCAAAAAATTGAGATTGCAAAAAAATTGATGAAAGATGTGAGAGTATTATCCATTTTTGAGGCAGAAAATCCGGGGTTCAATTCAAATCTTACAAAAACAGACTTGGAAATTTTAGAAGAATTGATAAAAGATCCAAGACAGAAAATTGAACGAGTTGCAAAAACCACTAACATGTCAACAAAAACAATAACAAGATGTATAGAAAAATTACATAGGAATGAAGGTATTCAATTTACATTAGTTTATGATCCTAAAAAAATAAAAGATTTCATCCCTTATGCTGTATTAGCTTGGATAGATGGTGATCTGAAAGAAACATTAGGAAACTTGAATAATTCATTTTCTGAATCATATTTACAAATTCCATTTATAGCAAAAAATCAGATTGTTCTGTTCATGTACAGTGATAATATTTTCAAGATGGATGAACTTACACAAAAAGTAAGAACCATAAAAAATGTAAAATCAGCTGATTTGTTCATACCAAAGAAGATTTCATTTTACGTTAAATGGATAGAAAAAGCAATTAGAGATTTTAAAAAATCACCAAAATTGCATCTTATATATCAAACAAATTAAATAAGAATTATTTTTTAGATATTATATGAAGAAAACAAAGATCTATGATGGAAAAATTTTAGGTCTTAGTGTTTATGAAGGAAAAATTGAGGGAAGGTTAGTCAAAAGAGAAGTAATTGAACACAGAGGTGCAGCAGCTATGCTTGCTTTTGATGAAGAGAATAGAGTAATACTTGTTAAACAACATAGATTTCCATATGGATATGTCCTAGAGATTCCTGCCGGAACATTAGAAAAAAAAGAAGAGCCGATTAAATGCGCATTTAGAGAATTAGAAGAAGAGACAGGATATAAAGCAAAGAAGATGACTCCATTAATTACATATTATCCGTCAATTGGCTATAATGCTGAGAAAATTCACTGTTTTGTAGCCTCAGGATTAAAGAAAATTGCAAATTTAAAATTAGATGAAGATGAAATATTATCAGTAGTGAAAATAGATTTAAAAAAATTATTGATAATGATTAAAACTGGAAAAATTCAAGATTCAAAAACGATATGTGCAGTTTTAACATATGCTGCAAAAAAGAAATTATTTTAATTATTCATTATAAATTGGTTGAACAAGATCTACTACATCTGCCCATGATTGTGCAATTCGTTCATACATATACAATAAATCAAAAAATTCTATTGGAATTTCTTTTTTATTTCCAAATGTAATTCGTAGTGAGCTTAATTTTTCTTCATATTGTTTATGTGAAGATATGGCTTCAATTGCTAAAAGCCTATCAGGCTTTGTAAATGCAAGGATTGATTTTTCAGCAAGTGTATTAAAATTTTTTACAGTATCAAATATTTTTTTAGAGAGTTCAGTAGATAAAGATGAATTATAAATAAATATAGAAAGTTCAACAATAGAATCACCTGCATTTTCAAGAACATTTGCTGCAACTCTATAATCAAGTATATCTATATTTTCTAAATTGAATACATTAGCTAATCTTTTATCAACAAGTGTACTTCTAATCAATCTGACAAGTAAGAAATATTGTCTATTTACCTCAACATCACGTTTTGATAATGTTTGTAGATTAGATTTATCATCTGAAATTAATCCATTAGATGCATCATCATACATTCCAAGTGCGATTGAACTCATTCGTTTGAGAATTTTTTCTGGATTAAGTGTTGTTGCATCTAAAAGAAATTGCATATTAATATGAGATGCAGCTTCTTCAATTATTTCCATTCCCACTAATCTTCTCATTGAATTACGAATTTCCTCTCTATCTTTTCCAGGAATAATTGATTTTGAATTTATTTGAATTATATCATATCCTAAGAGATAGGCTCCAGTGATATTTGCCACAATATTTTCTTCTTGTGGTAATGGGTAAGAAATTACAAGTTCTTTTGTTGGACGTGTATCCTTATTTGCAGATATTGAAATGGTGTCCTGTCCAGTTTCAATTTCCACTTGATTACCTTTATCAAGATGATTAGTATCAACCCATTCTTTTGGAAGTGACACTAGGATACTGCTTCCTATTCTTTGCAGGCGACGAATGAATTTAGTCAATTTATATTAATTTAATTAATTTAAGCCATATTCTTATATTTTATGTAAAATTTAAACTTAGATCAATGGAGGCTACAGCATTTTGTCCTGCACATATCACTGGTTTTTTCAAAGCCCATTTAGAAGACCAACATGATGCTTTAGAAAATTTAGGTTCTACTGGCGCAGGCTTCTCAATTAAAGAAGGCGTTACAACCAAAGTGAAAATAAATACAAGAAATAATCAAAAATCTAATTTTAGAATTACAACTAATGGATATCAATCAGATAAAACAGATGTTTCAAAATATGTGTTAAATGAATTTCTAAAGCTTGGTGAATTTTCAAATAAGTTTATTGATATTGAGCACAACATATCAATTCCAGTCGGGTATGGTTTAGGATCAAGCAGTGCTGTTGCTTTATCATTGTCATTTGCATTAGATAGGGTTCTTGAGACAAAATTAGATAAAATAAAAATTGGACAAATTGCACACAATGCTGAAGTAAATTGTAAAACAGGATTAGGCGATGTATTAGCATCATATCATGGAGGTTTTGAAATTCGTGTAAAACCTGGTGCACCAGGAATTGGGTCTATTAAAAAAATCGATACAGATGAAATGTCTGTAATTATGATCTGTTTCTCCCCCATATCTACAAACAAATTCATCAAAGAGCGTTTAGCACAAATTAATGGTCTTGGTGGAAAAATGGTTGATAAACTATTAGAATCAAAAAATTATGAACATTTTCAAGACATGTCTTTAGAATTTGCAAAATATGTAGATGTGATGACACCTAGAATGGAGAAATTAGTTAGAGATCTTTCTGAAAATAATATTAAATGTGGAATTGCACTCTTTGGTGAAACTATTTTTTCTATGATTCCAAAAGAAAATGAATCCAAAATTTTGAAAATTTTACAAAAATATGATAATGGAATTATAATAAAATCAGAATTAGATAATGTTGGAGCAAGAGTACTTTATAATTAATTGAAATTACATGCAAATAATTCCTAAATCACATCCAAGAGCAAAATCACTTTTAATACGTGAAAAACTAGTTAATGGATTTGATAACGGATTGGTTGCAAAAGAAGGACTTTTGGCACAAGGTAGAGGAGAAGCTTTTGATTATCTATTAGGTGAAAAAACAGGAAAAACTGCAGTACGTGCAATCAAAGCTGCAGCTGCACAACTCCTATTAGCTGAAACGCCTGTAATTTCAGTTAATGGGAATGTTGCCGCATTATGCCCTAAACAAATTGTGAAATTATCAAAACAAATTAAAGCAAAAATTGAAGTAAATCTATTCTATGCTAATGAGAATCGAAAGCGGGCAATTATTAAGACTCTTAAAAAAAATGGTGCCTTAGAAATTCTAGGGTCAAGAATTAGTTCATCAACAAAACTGTCAGGTATTGATTCTGCAAGAAGAATTGTAGATAAGAATGGAATTTTTGTTGCTGATGTTGTTGTAGTACCATTAGAAGATGGGGATAGAACAATGGCATTAAGAAAAGTCGGAAAAACGGTCATCACATTTGATCTAAATCCTCTATCAAGAACTTCACAGACTGCAAACATTACAATTGTAGATAATGTAACTAGGGCAATTGATTTACTTATTGAGGAATGTAAAAAAATGTCAAAAAACAATAAAAAAAATCTTCAAAAAATTATTGCTAATTTTGACAATAAGAAAAATCTTATAGAAAGTGTAAATCAAATCAAAAATAATTTAACAAGGAGAGCTAAGATTGCATAAAACAGTCCAAGACATTTTAACTATGAAAAAAGAAAAAAAGAAAATTTCAGTAATTACAAGTTATGACTACACATTAGCTTCTCTATGTGACAGAGCAGGAATTGATGTGTTACTGGTAGGTGATAGTGCTGGAATGGTCATACTAGGATATGAAAATACAATTTCAGTGACAATGGATCAAATGTGTATGTTTACCGGGGCAGTAAGTAGAGCAAGAAAAAATTCTCTACTAGTATCAGATTTACCATTCATGTCATATCAAACAAGTATTGAAGACGCAATAAGTAATTCTGGCAGGTTGATCAAAGCTGGTGCTGATGCAGTAAAGCTGGAAGGAGGTTCGGTTATGGCAGAAACGATTAGTGAAATTGTTGATATAGGAATACCAGTAATGGGACATATAGGATTGCAACCTCAAACAGCAATACTTTCAGAAGGATACAAAATACAAGGAAAAACAAAAGATTCGGCAATGAAGTTAATTGACGATGCAAAAGAGCTAGAAAATGCAGGTGTATTTAGTATTGCATTGGAAATGGTAAGTCATGAAGTAGCTGAAATAATCTCTGAAACAATCAGTATACCAACTATTGGAATTGGTTCAGGAGCAGGCTGTGACGGTCAAGTGTTGGTAGTACAAGACGTGTTAGGAATGTATGATAAGATTAAGCCAAAATTTGCAAAAAGATACATGAATTTATCTGAAGATATAGTAAATTCGCTTGAAAATTATAAGAAAGATGTCGAATCAGGCATATTTCCAGCACAAGAAAACTGGTTCTCAATGAATGAGGAAGAGTTAAAGAAATTACGTGAGCAAATTGGTAGTTAAAAAAAAGGTAAAGCAAAAAGATCATCCATCTTTAGATATTGTCAATTCACATGGTATAGAAATATCTGGCAAGAAAATTGTGCTTTGCGTTGCAGGTAGTGTTGCAGCATACAAAGCAATTGAATTAGCAAGATTACTTATGAGACACGGTGCCGATGTAACATGTGTAACAAGCAATGCAGTTACAAAGCTAGTGCAACCTGAATATTTCAAATGGGCTACAGGTAATGAAGTAATAACTAAGCTGACAGGAGAATTAGAGCATATTAGGTTAGCAGATTATAATCAATCAGATCTTATAATAGTATATCCTGCTACGGCAAACACATTAGGGAAATTAGCAAATGGTATTGATGATACCCCAATTTCCACAATACTTACTGTAGGATTTGGATCAAAAATTCCAATTTTGATGTGTCTGGCCATGCATGCATCAATGTATGATAATTTGGCAGTTAAAAAAAACATAGACTATTTGAAAAACAAAATTGAATTTCTGGCTCCCAATATGATTGAAGGTAAAGCAAAAGCTTCAGAACCTGAGGATGTTTTAGAATATGTTCTATCAAAGTTTGGATTTTCTTCAGTGTTAAAAAATAAAAAAGTGTTGATAACTGCCGGCCCAACAATTGAATATATTGATCCTGTAAGAGTAATAACAAATCTTAGCTCAGGAAAAACGGGAGTGTTTTTAGCATCTGAATTGATTTCTGCAGGAGCTAAAGTTACTTTTGTTTATGGTCCGGGAGAAGAAAAACCACCAAAGGGAGCAAAAATAATCAATGTTGAATCTAGTAATGATATGCACGATGCAATTAGAAGAGAATTAAAGAAAAAATTTGATATTGTTATCATGGCAGCAGCAATAGCTGACTATATTCCAGTGAAAGCAAGTAAAAATAAAATAAAAAGTTCAAAATCAGAATTAAGAATTAATCTCAAAAAATCACCAAAAATTATAGATCAAATCAAAAAATATCAAAAGAGCGTATTTTTGGTTGGTTTTAAAGCAGAAGCAAACGTTTCAAAAAATCAATTGATTAAATCTGCACAAAAAAAATTAAGAGATTCATCATCAGACATGATAATAGCTAATGATATTGGTTCACTGAAATATAAAAAAAATCCTCAAAATAATCAAGTAATTATCATAAATTCTAAAAAAGTAGTTTCAACAAGTTGGATGAAAAAACAAAAAATTGCCAAATTTATTAGAAAACAAATAGAATTAAACATAGAATGAAGAAATTAGAACTACGAAAACTTACCTGACTATAAGGAATTTAAAAAAAATAGAAAACCAAAAATACAACAAATTAAAAGAAAAATTAGCGATAATTGAACATAGATATTATCATGAGACAAGTAAAATACAAAAAGATGATCTTCAAGAGATTACATAAAATACTTGATAGATCAAAGTTATACAAATGAAATTGATTCATTTTGAATACAAACAAAGGAATATGAAAATTTGGAATGAAGTTGCCCCTCGTTATCATAAAAAGTGGGCAAGCGTAAACAAGGGACCATTTCAAAGCAGTAAAAAATTAATTGAATTAGTTGGCATCAATAAAGGTGATTTAGTACTAGATCTTGCATGTGGTACAGGTGCTTTAACAAAAGAAATTCAAAAAAAAATTCATAATTCAGGATATGTTGTTGGCATAGATACTTCAATTGCTGCAATTAAAATTGCAAAAAAATGGAATGATAATAAATCAAATTTAGTTTTTCTAAATATCGATGCAGAGAAATTTAGTTTTTCTAAAAAATTTGATGTTGTAACTTGTCAGTATGCATTATTCTTTTTTCCAAATGCTCAAAAAGCATTAAAAAACATGAGAAATAGCCTCAAAAAATCAGGTAAAATTGGAATATCAGTTCATGGAAATAATGTTCCATTTTTTAACAGTATTTTAGATTCAGTAATTAAATACATTCCAGATTATGTTCCTCCAAATTCACCAGATCTAGATAGGTTTGGAACAAAATTTGCATTAAGATCTGAAATTTCTAAAGCAGGATTTTCAAATGTTATAGTAAAAGAATTTCTTTTTCAATACAATCCTGGAGTGTTTGAGGAATATTGGAAAAATTACATAAAATACATTCCAAAGCCACTAAAAGAAAAACTAAATGCTTTAGAATATTCAAAACGAAAGGAATTGAAATTATTAGTAAAAGAGAAAACAGCTAAATATACAAAGAAAAATGGTCAAATTCTATTCCCTTGGCAAGTTTTAATTTCAACAGCTAAATACTAGAGATTCTAAGGAGAAAGAAATGGGTAAAGATAAAAAGAAAAAAGAGGAAAAACCAAAAAAATCAGATTTTAAAGCATTTCTGCGAAAAAGGGCACCATTTTACCTTGCAGCCATTGCATTAATTGTAATTTCAGCATATGGAGTATTATCAGAAAAGAATCTAGAAAATAGTATACCAGAACTTGGATCTGAAGACCAACAAATTGTAGATATTCTAATGAAGTATAATGGTCCAAATGAAACAGGGCTAACAGTATTAAAAGCAATTGAAACCAAAATTAAAGAAGAGTATCCAGATGAGAAAATTTTTGATGATAAAAAAACCAAAATTAAATTAGACATATTAAAAATAGATTCAGATGAATATAGAGTTGTTTTGAATTTTCAATCACATAAAGGAGAAATAAATTATGATTGGAATGTAAATACAAGTTCTAAAAAACTTACTTCAAATAATCCAGAATCAAAACACATTATTGATTTAGTAGACTTTTATGATTAAGCTTAAACTGTGACTAGATTTTTAGTAAATTTGTGCATTACAATTGGTCGTTCTTTTACAATTAGTGAATCTTCTATCCTGATTCCAAATTTATTTTCAATATAGATTCCAGGTTCTACTGTAATTGCCATATTTTTTTTTAATTTTGTATCACTTCTGTAAGAAATAGTTGGAAGCTCATGTACTTCTAATCCAATCCCATGACCAGTTGAATGGATAAAGTATTTACCATAATTTTTTTCTTCAATATATTTTCTGCATGCAAGATCTATTTCTTTACAATTTACATTTGGTTTGACAGCTTTTAGACCTAGATTTTGAGATTCTTTAACTATGTCATATGCTTCTTTTGCTTCCGATGAAATTTTTCCAATAGCAAATGTTCTAGTTGCATCTGAAACATATCCTTTGTATCTCAATGTAAGATCAGTTACCACAAGATCACCTTTTTTGAACTTTCTTTGAGTAACTTGGGCATGAGGAAGAGCACCGTTGGGACCTCCAGCAATTATCAAGGGATTGAGTGTAGACTTGTATCCAGTGTCAAACATTTCTTGTTCCATCGCATAAGTCATCAAAATTGTCTGCAATTCTGATTCTTTTTGACCTACTTTCATTTTTTTCGAACAAATCTCAAACATTTCATCTATGATTTTTGATGCTTTTTTAAGTATTAGAATTTCTTTTTCTTCTTTAATTATTCGGGAATTGTAAAACGGTTCCGTATTTGATGTTATTGTAGGAACATGTTTCTTTAGGGTCATCATAGTAGAATAGTTTTGACAATCAGTACAAACTTGATTTTTATTTATGTTTTTAATCAAAGAAGAAAGCAAGCCGGTTCCACGTTCTGCAGTAATTACATTACAATCTTCAGATTCTTCTTTTGCTCTACCTACTTCTAGTTCTGGTGTAATAATGGTAGTTTTTCCATTTTTTTCAAGTAATCCAATGGCTTCACCCCAAAATCCAGTCATGTAAAACAAATTTTCAGGTTCAAAAGTGACCAAGGTATCACAATTAATTTTTTGAGCAAATTTTAGAAGATTCTTTCTTCTCTGCTTCATACAAAAATATCTTTGATTCTTAATTTATGTTTGATGTAAAGTTTGTATATGGAAAATTAGATTAATTTTTTGTGGCAGAAAAAAAAGAGAAAAAAAAAGTAGTTGCCTTACTATCAGGTGGTCTAGATAGTCAACTTGCAGTAAGAATAATGCAAGAGCAAGGTTTTGAAGTTTCAGCTGTTGCAATAAAAACTCCTTTTTGTGATTTTGATTGTGGGCGAGGGTGTGGATTTGAAATTAGAGAGAGAGCAGATGATCTAAATGTTAATTTAAAGACAGTATATCTTGGTGATGAATACATTGAGATGTTAAAACATCCAAAACATGGAATTGGTGCTGGTTTTAATCCATGTGTTGATTGTCGAACTATGATGTTTGATGCGGCAAAAAAACACATGGAAGAAATTGGTGCAGAATTTATCATATCAGGTGAAGTATTAGGCCAACGTCCAATGAGTCAACATTTAGATTCATTAAGAATGATTGAAAAAGATTCAAACCTTATTGGAAAAATTGTTAGACCGTTATCAGCAGGATTACTTCCAGCAACAGATCCTGAAAAAAATGGTTTGATCAAAAGAGAAGATCTTGGAATGATCAAAGGGAGAACACGAAGAAATCAATTAGAAATGGCAAAAAAATATGGTATTGAAAATCCACCTAATGCAGGAGGGGGTTGCTTGTTAACAGAACCACAGTTTGGAATTAAAGCTAAAGATTTGTTTGAACATATTGAAACTCCAACAATTAATGATATTGACTTATTAAAAATTGGTAGACATTTTAGATTAGATGAAGAAACAAAATTTGTTGTTGGAAGAAATAAAGATGAAAATGAAATGATCAAAGCATTAGCATTACCAGGAGATATTTTATTTGAAGCGAAAGATTACGTAGGGCCAGTTTCAATATTACGTGGTAAGAATACAAAATCTCATATTGAATTTGCAGCATCTGTAACTCTAAGATATTCAGATGCACCAGAAAATGAGCAGGGAATTGTTATTGTCAAAAATGATAATTTATCTGAAGAAATTAGTTCAAATTGTGCAATAGAAGAATATTATATTAAATTTAGAATGTAGGCGTGAATTTTTTAAAAAATTAGTTAAAACTAAGGAAGAGTTTTTGAGTGAGTAAATCTCATTTTCAACAAGGATGCAAAAACAAGAAAATCCAACATATCTCAAGGCCATAACAATTAGAGATATCAGTGATATTCATTCTATCAAAGAGGACATAAAAAAAGATATGATTTTGATTCTAAGAGTTACACCATTAGCACAAAAGGATGTTGAACAGCTTCGTAAAGTTGTAGAAGAATTGTATTCTATTGCAAAAGCTGCAGATGCAGAGATAGCCAGATTAGGAGAAGAGCGAATTATTGTTGCACCATCAAGTATAAAGATCTGGAAACCGGAATATGATCTAAAATAATTTTATCGCTTCTTGGACTTGCGGATAATGTGCAGGTACTTTATACATTCTTCTAATATTCATAGCAAGGTTTTCTGATTTTTTACGTTCACCATGATTAACTAACACACGACGAAGTTTTGGTCTTAGTCTTTGCACAAATGACATTAATTGATTATAATCACTATGCCCACTAAATCCATCTAGTTTTTCCACACCACAGTTAATTGAGACAACTTCAACTTTTCCCTCTTTTCCCAACATGGTTGCTTGTTTAGAACCGTCAAGAACTCTTCTTCCTAAAGTTCCATTAACTTGATAAGAAACAAACAGTACTTTATTTTTTTTATCAGGTGCAATATTTTTGAAATATTCTAAAACTGGTCCACCTTCTAACATTCCAGATGTTGCTAAGATAATACATGGGGAGTTATCTCTCATTGGTTCTTCTCTAGCATCTCCATGTTCAATATTTGTAAAGTATTCAGAATCAAATGGGTTATCATCAGTTTCTAGAATCTTTTGTTTAAGTTCTCTTGCAAGATATTCAGGATAGAATTCATGTATTGCTGATGCTTCAGATATCATTCCTTCAGTAAATACAGGGGCTTCGATCATTTCACCCGATTTCATATAATGATCAATTACCATCATGATTTCTTGTGCACGTCCAACCGCGGGAATAGGTATCAGAACTTTTCCTCCATCTGCTAATGTGTTGTTAACAGCATTAATGAATGCAGATTCTACTTCTTGTCTAGTTGGTTGAATATCTTCTTTAAGACCATACGTACTTTCAATCAATAATGTTTCAACCCTTGGGAAATTCCAACTAGCAGCTTCGAACAAAATACTCTTTCCAAATTTAATATCACCTGAATAAACAAAGTTGTGAACTCCATTTCCAATATGAAAATGACACAAGGCAGAACCTAGTATATGACCAGCATTTGCAAAAACTAGTTTAATATCAGGTGAAATATCAGTAACTGTTCCATAAGGTAATGTAATTGCTTGTCTCATAATCTGTTTTACATCTCGTTCAGCATAAATTGGGGTTCTACCTTGAGCAGATGCTACTTTGATTGCATCTAACTGAATAAGATTCATCATTGGAAGTGTTGGTTCAGTACAATAAATTGGACCTTTATAACCATATTTGCATAAAGTCGGTAAAAATCCAGTGTGATCTAAATGTGCATGCCCAATGACTATTGCGTCAAGTTCATCTAGCGTGATATTGAGCGAGTCTAATCTAGGAAATGCATCCATAGGAGATCTTGCACCAGGATTTATGCCACAATCAATTAGGATCTTACTTTCAGGTGTGGATAATAGTAATGAAGATCGTCCTACTTGACCAAATCCACCAAGAGTATAAAGCGAAACTTCAGTTCTTGGAGATAACCGAGGTCTAAAAATTTCATCACCGACTTGTTTAAGCTGTTTACTCCTTTCAGAGGAAGATTGTTTTAGAGTTGCATTAATTGTTTGAATTGTACGTGATGGTATGGTTGTTGCTTTTCTAATGCGTAATCTCCAGCCTGTTATCTCAGTTACTTCCACATGATTGAATTCTTTTGCATTTCTTTGTAATAGCCAAGGTCTTTTTGCTTCAATTGATACTTCACCAGTTGTAGCATCAAAAAGAGTTGCTTGTAGATTTGCTTCTTTTGGAACATATTCTGCAATGATTTTTCTAGCTTCTTCTTCAGGTTTTCTTATTGATTCATCAGTTCTAACAACAATTCGTTTTTTAATTATATTTACAAGATTGGATATTGTATCATTGTTTTCCATCAGATACCGTGGAGTATTTGTGTAAAGAGCAATTCTTGGTCCTTCATATTCTATTTTTGTAACACTTGCTTCCTTGGGTATACTTTGCAGTATGGTTGCCATAATACTTTGGCTACTAGGATCTAAATCTCTTTGTAATTGTTTTTTTTGCATTAAATCACTAAAGTTCGATGACTGCTTTTTTTTGTTCATCGGTTAAAAGACGGAATCCATCTTTATCCATTACTGCGATGTTAATTCCATCTCCAGTACCAATATTTCTAACTATTGCAGCTTTAACAGCTCGTAAAGCAATTTTCTTGGCTTCCTCAATTGTTAGATCTTTTTTGTATTCTTCTTCAAGCAAACCATATGCTACTGGTGAACCGCTACCAGTTGTAACATATGATTTCTCCTCAACTGAACCAAACATGTCAATGTTAAATAATGCAGGCCCATTTGCATCAAAACCACCAACTAAGATATCAGCCATAAATGGATAACCTCTATTCTGATGGAATATTAAAGAGCAAAGTCTTGCAAGTGAGTGGATTGAGATTGGTTCCTGTTTTTCCACTCTATGAAGATTAGAATGATAACGTAAAATATCAACAATGTTTTGTGCATCTGCAACGCCTCCAGCCAAAGTTAATCCTGCATGTAAATCGATTTTCTGAATTTTCATTGTGTTATTATTTGCAATAAAATAGCCAGCACTAGCTCTCATATCAGCACATAATACAACACCGTCTTTAGCCTTGATACCTACAGTGGTGGTCCCATGCAGAATTTTTTCTTCAACGTTATTTGACAAAATACACCTATTAAGATAAAGTAAATGGCATCTAACCCTTTTAAATAACTTTTTGATCCCCTGAAATGATAAATAATGAGAAAAAATCATGATCGCATGTATTCACATACAATGGAATTACCAAGGCAGATTGTTGTAGGTGAAAAAAATATTAGTGAGTTTGGAGAATTTCTACATAATCTAACTAAACCAAAGAAAGTTTCTCTAATTTCAGGAATTCACGTTAAAAAAATCATTAAACAAAGAGTTGAAAAATCATTAAAATTTAAAAAAATCAAATTTACTTGGCATACATCAAAAGATAATCAGATCAACACTTTAAATGAAATTCAAAAAGAGGTGAAAAAAGATCGTAGTGATGTAATAATTGGTATAGGTGGCGGTCGTTCTGTAGATACAGCAAAACTAATTGCCTTTAATTTAGATATTTCATTTGTTAGTGTGCCTACGGCAGCATCACATGATGGAATGGCAAGTCCATTTGTTTCAATAAAAAGTGACAAACCCCATTCAATTATTGCAACAGCTCCTTTAGGTGTTTTTGTAGATATAGACATAATCAAAAAAGCACCCGCCAGATTACTTGCAAGTGGATGTGGGGATCTTGTGGCAAACATATGTGCAGTAAAAGATTGGAAATTGGGACGTGATAAAACTGGAGAGTATTATGGGAGATATTCAGCAAATTTGGCCATAATGAGTGCAAAGATAGTAATGGAAAAATCAAGTCATTATGCAAAGAAAGGACTTGATGCAAGAGTAATTGTAGAGGCTCTCATTAGTGCAGGAGTTGCATCTTGTATTGCTGGAAGCAGTAGACCATGTTCTGGTGCAGAACATCTCTTTTCTCATGCACTAGATAAAATTGCACCTGGAAAAGGACTTCATGGTGAAAAATGTGGATTGGGCGCAATAATGATTACAAAACTTCAAGGTCAAGATTGGAAAAAAATTATAAAAACACTAAAAGATGTAGGAGCTCCAACAACCGCAAAACAAATTGGTTTAAACGAAGAGCAAATCATAGATGCACTAATGATTGCGCAAGACTTGAGGCCTGAAAGATATACAATTCTAAAAGAAATAGAAATGACAGAAAGAAGAGCAAGAAATCTTGCAAAGTCTAGTAAAGTGATTTAATTTAAGCAGTTTTTTGTTTAGATACTTCTTCTTTTGGTTCAGGTACTTCTTTTGGTTCAGATTTCTTTTCTTGAGTTTTTTTATTAATATGTGTCTCAACAAAGTGTATCTTTTCCAAAATTGGAACAAATTTAAAAATATCTAGCTGGATAAAATGTTTCATAATTTGTAAACCATCAGCACGTAAAATTTCTTCAGGTATTACGATATTTACTTCTTTATCCTTCAAATCAAACGAAATTTTTGTGTCTTCTACCGGAAGTCTATTTTTAAGAATTGAGTCAATTTTATCACTTGGGGATTCAAGTGATTGTATAACATTTACATCAAAAACAATTGTTTTTCCTGCATATCGATGGTTGTAATCTATTTGAACTCTACCAGAACCAATAAAACGAATAATTCCTCTTTTATTATCAACTTCAATAGTATCACCTACTGAAACTTTTTCTGCATCTTCTCCCAATTTCCTAACAGGTATCATTCTAACTTTGCCAGCATCTCTTTCACCAAAACCTTTGTCAGGTGTTACTTCAACAACTAGTTTATCCCCAACTGAGGTTTTTGCAAGTGCTTCATCCAATCCTTTCAGAACAGGATAAGATATTTCACCAATAGAAACTAGTTTTGGTTGATATTTGACATTTTGTTCATGAATAGAATATTTTTTTGCATTTTCTTCAATGGTTGTATCAAAAACCTCGTTACTGTCTTTTACCGTTGCAGTATAATCAATTAGAATTAATGAGCCTTTATTGAAAGTCAATGTGTTCGGTCTCGAATTTCCTTATATTAAGTTAACATGATTTTAAAGAGCTTTTAGTTTTTCTTCTGCAGTCTTCAGTCCCACTTGAGCATCTACATCATATCCCATCATTGTTAAGGTGGATGAAATTGCGGAGATTGTTCTCATTACATGATAGGGACTAACTTCTCCCATACATCCAACTCGGAATACTTTACCTTTAAGATTTCCAAATCCACCTGCAACTAATACTTTGAATTTATCAGCTAGTGTATTTCTGAAAGTTTTGTCTTCAAGTCCATCCAAATAATTCAATGCTACAATTGAAATTGAACGATCCTCTTCTTTAGCAAATGGAGAAAGACCCATTGCACTCAATCCAGAATATAACGCATCAGAACAAACCTTGTGACGTTTAAAGACATTTTGTAATCCTTCTTCCAACATTATGGATAATGCTTCTCGGTATGCATAAAGTAATGGAAGTGCAGGTGTAAAAGGAGTATGTTTTTCCTCATCATAATATTTGAAATATCTTGCTAAATTGAAATACATTGTTGGTGGTGGATTTGCTATCATGTATTTTTTGGCTTTAGCGCTAACAGAAATTGGCGAAATACCTGGTGGGGCAGCAATTGCTTTTTGTGCACCAGTCATGCATACATCAATATTCCATTTATCAACTGGAAGTTGTGCACCACCAAGTAATGAAACAGAATCTACAACATAGAATGCGTCATTTCTTGATGTTAAATCAGATACTTTATCAAGATAATTTACCATTGTCCCTGTTGAAGTTTCATTGTGAACAACATAGAAAGCTTTGACATCTTTATTATTATCAAATGCTTCTTTTACTTGATCAAAAGTTGCATTTTGCCCTGGTGGGGTTTGAAGTTTTATAACATTAGTTCCTTGATTCTCAATTAATTGTGACAGTCTGCCACTAAATTCTCCATTAATTGGAATGATAATTTTATCGCCTTTTTTAACTAAATTTACTACACCTGCTTCTACTGCACCAGTTCCAGATGCAGATAAAGCAACAATATCATTTTGTGTTTCAAAAACTTGTTGGGTTTTTTTCACAACATCAGTGTATAATTCAACAAAATCATCACTTCTATGATTAATTATAGGTGCAAGCATTGCTCTCATTACTCTATTAGGTACATTTGTTGGACCAGGAAGCATTGAAAGATATTCCATATGTTATCTGTGTCAATACAATATGGGGTTTATTTATAATTAGAGATTTTTTAAATGCTCTTTAGCACTAGTATTTATCAAGAAATTCTTTGTACCTTCAGGAACAAGATCCTCCCATTTTTGATCGCTAACAATTAGATCTCGGATATTGGTTCCAGATAATTTATCTCTGTTCAAAAATGGAATAGAAACAACTTGAGTTGTTCTTTTAGAATACAGATGTTTTGTTAACTCATCATTAGAAAAAATTATATCAAATTTTGGAACTATTGTATCTATTTTCTCAATCCATTTTACATGATTGTCTACATCAGGGATAAAAAAAATAGAAATGTTCTCTTTCATTGAATCATCAATTGAGGATAGAATCATTTCTTTTCGCTCTTCAGCAGTAAATGGATTATTTTTTTCTATGGGTTTGTTAGAACTGCCCAAGCCTACCCATAATTTATCAACTTTTGATAATGCAAAACGTAAAGCTTCAAGATGACCTAAATGAAAAGGTTGGAATCTTCCTATCAATAAGCCATTCATAAATAGATATAGAAGGACTGTTTTTAAAAACTATCATAAAGAGTAATTATCAAAAACAATTGTGGATTTTCTAAAAATCAATGGAGCATATGGTGAGGGTGGTGGACAAATTATCCGCTCGGCTATTATACTTTCATGTATCACTAAACAACCAATTCATCTAGAAAATATTAGAGAAAATAGAAAAATTCCGGGAATAAGACCACAACATCTTACTGCAATAATAATTCTTCAAAAGATAGCAAACGCTAAAGTTATCGGAGCAGAGATTGGATCTACAGAATTAAAATTTATTCCAAATAATATTGAAAGTTTAGAATTAGTTGAAGATGTAAGAACAGCTGGAAGTATTTCATTAATTTTACAAGTTTTGATTCCTGTTGTTGCTATTTCTCAAAAAAAACTTAATTTAATAATTAAAGGTGGAACAGATGTTCTTTGGAGTCCTACAATTGATTATACTCAACATGTTCTAAGAGAAGCATATTCTAGAATGGGAATAAAATTTTCACTTAAATTAACTAAACGTGGATATTATTCAAGAGGAGGAGGAGAAATTTGTTTACAAGTATATCCTTCACATTTAAAATCAATATCATTTACAAAAAGAACAACTAATAATGTAAAATTGATTTGTACATTTTCAAAAATATCAGAAGAGAAGATTAAGGATCAAATTGAATGGATTAAAAGAAAATTAGTTGATAAGAATTTTATTGTTGAGATTAAAATAAAAAATCAAGAAGCAATTGATTCAGGGGCATCGTTGCTGATTTATAGTATTGATGAAAATTCAATTATAGGAGTTGATACGTTATTTGATAAAAAAATGCAAAGATTTGATGTAGAATTTGGTAAATTTATAAATTCTTTGGCAGTAGACGATAATTTAGCAGACATGTTGGTTGTTCCCGCAAGTTTAGGAAATGAAAAAACAACATTTCAAGTTAGAGAAATTACAAAACATTTGGAAACAAATTTGTTTGTAACATCAAAAATTACAGGTTGTAAATATGGAGTTAGGAAGATAAACGGAGGATTTGAGATAATTATTAAAGGAATTTCAGACTCCAGCATCAAGTAATGATGCAAAAAATAGTATTGCAACTGACAAAACTACAGTAATTTCTCCTAGAATTATTATTTTTTTCCTTAATTTTTGAATTTCAGGTGCTAACATTTGGTTAGACATGATTTTAACTTCTATATCTTTACGAATAACTCGTACATGAATTATATAAGTTACAATCAGTGCAACGACAAGTATTATTTTAATTATTAGAAATGTGCCATAACTTGTTCCAACAAGCAAATCCGGTTTACTAAGAAGGGCATATGAGCTATACAATCCAGTTGCCATGAGAATAATTAATGACGGAACTGCAATTTTGTTAAATCGTCTTCCAACACGAATCATTATTTGCATTCTTTCTTCAACAGAGTTGCTCAACGTTTTTAGAAGTGGTGAGAATACAATTCCAATGAAAAGGGAGCCTCCAACCCATATTGCTGCAGAAACAAGATGAATCCAAGTAAGAATAGCTTGTTCTATTGCACTCATAGATTATTCTATTTTAATTCAAATATTATGTATTTGGATCTTGACAACCTTTTTTAGTTGTGCAAATCTGTAGACATTGAAATGGCACTTCAAAGCAAAATGACAGTTTATGCGGCAATTGGTGGAGTCTTTGCGTTAATGGGTGGAATTGTTTTCTTTACATCGGACAATGTTGACCTTGAACAAGTTAAAATTGAATTAACAAATGTAGAATTGAGAGAGATAAACTTGGAAAACAATCAAGTAAAAATGGATGTTACATTTTTGATAAAAAATCCAAGTGATACAACATTAACCGTTTCAACAATAGATTATCAGCTTTATGGTAATGGAGTATTATTGGGTTCAGGGTTATATTCCACAGCTGATATTGCTATGCCAGGAAGAGCAGCAATTTATTCAGGCGCAGAAGTTCCTTTGAAAAATATGTTTATTCTAAGTAAATCTGATGTAAATTCGGAAATCTATGAGGATATGATAAATGATAAAATTACTAGTTTTACAGCTGAAGGGATGATTATTACACAAACTTCATGGAGTGAATCTGAGAAAGAATTCAAAACTGGTTACTAATTAAAAAGTGGGCCGAGTGAGATTCGAACTCACGATCACTGCCGTGTCGAGGCAGTATCCTAACCAGCTAGACTACCGGCCCATTGAAGTACAAGACATGAGGGGGAATTATTAACGTTTAACAAAAGAATGAATAAAAAGAAAAGAGGAATAAAATAGATGACTAGTGATTTTACTGAAGAGGAGAAAAGAGGTTTCTACAAAGCAATTTATTCAAGAAGAGATGTGAGATCACATTTTACCTCAAGACCTATTGAAGACGATATTTTATCAAAAATTCTTCATGCTGCACATCATGCTCCATCAGTAGGATTTTCTCAACCGTGGAATTTTGTTTTAATAAAAAATATTGAAACAAAAAAGAAAATCAAAGAATCATTTAACAAAGAGAAAAATCGTTCATCACAATTAATAGAAAATCCAAAAAAATCAGAATATCTTTCATTTAAGTTAGAAGGAATTTTAGAATCGCCGGTAAATCTTTGTGTAACTTATGATCCTACAAAATTTGGTCCATTTGTAATTGGTAGATCAAGTATTCCAGAAGCTGGTCTGTATAGTGTATGTTGTGCAATTCAAAATTTGTGGTTATCAGCAAGAACAGAAGGTGTTGGTCTTGGATGGGTAAGTATACTGTCAAATGAAATGCTAAAAAAAACTCTAGAATTACCAGACCATGTTATTCCTGTTGCATACTTGTGTTTAGGGTATGTAGAAGATTTTGCAGAAAAACCAGATCTTGAAAATGTAGGTTGGTTACCAAGACTTGATTTGAAAGATGTAATATACTTTGAAAAATGGAATGATAAAGAAAATGAAAATTGGAAAAGTATTCAAAATATGATCAAAGAAAATATGGATTACGCTTAAATAATTAAGAATGTTTTTTTTGCTGGGTTTGTGGCGCAGAGTCAATTTGACGCGAAACATGGATAGCGCAGTAGCCTCCTAAGTTACAGGTCGAGGGATCGAAGCCCTCCAAACCCGTTTTGTTTCAAATTTTTATTGGAATTTAAATATAGAGACAATTAGTTGTAAATATGAAAATAGTTGTAATTTCTGGTAGTCCAAGAAAAAATTCTAATACACAAATAATTATGAGATATGTCTATGAATATGTTAAATCAAAAAACCAAGAAACAAAATTAATTAATCTTTCTGAAGGTCAAATTGAATGTTATAGAGGACCAGATGAAGAATATAACGATATTACAAAGGCAGCAGTTGATGATATTACAAATGCAGATGTATGGTTAATTGGTACACCGATCTATAACTCATTTTTTAGTTCAGCATTAAAAAATCTGTTTGAATATATCAATTATAAAAAAACTCTGGGAAAAGTTGCAGGGATTACAATTTTGGGCGCTGGTACAATTGGTTTTATAAATGTTCAAACGTTGGTTACACAATTATTATCATATTTCAGAGTAATAACAAACCCAAAACCAGTATTTCTTACTACAGAATGTATTACTGAAAATTCTTTTTCAGATACAGATGGACAGAAAAAACTAAAAGAAATGGTAGACGAAACTTTACAAATAGCTTCTAAATTATATCGAAACTAGTGTATTGATATGTTAAAGATAATCTAAAATAAAAGATCTATTCGTTTTTAAAAAAATAAAACCAAAATATTAACATTATATGGTAACGAAATTAATGAGTTTGAAAAAAGATCCAACAGAATTGTGTTCATGTAAATGTCATTATGGAGGAGCAGTTAGTTGTCCTAGCTGTAAGAAAAATCATGGCATAGAGTGTTCTCACTGCAAAAATTAGATATAGTTATTTTCTTTTAGAGGCTAACATTTTAAGATTAGTCAATTCTGCTTTTAATGATTCAATTTGAACAAGTGTTTGTAAATTTAAAATTTCTTGGTTTAATCTTTCAATTTCACCATCTTTTAGTTTTACAAATTCCTTTAAGCTATTAAGTTCGGTAGATAATTCAGATTGAACTTGTTTTATTTCTGAAAGACCTATTTGATTACCACTAGTTGTTGTTTGAATAGTTTGTGTATTAATCAAGCTTTTTTTTTCAGTTCTAGCATGAGAAGGAGCATGATTGTGCATGTAATCGGTGCTTTTTTGAGATATCCAACATGTAAAAACCATAAACCATGTTATTGGAACAGCCATCAGAAATACGAAATCCAGCACTGGTGATAAATCCCAAAATGCCCAAAGTCCTGTAAGTACAGCTGCAAAAATTCCTGTAGAAACAGTGGCCAAATGATTTCCCAAATATCCCATATTTGTTCTAAAAATTCATTATTTATAATGGTAATGCTAAAAATCATAAAAAGATATAATTAAAAAGAAAAAAGAGCAGAATTTATTCGTCTTCTTCAGAGGCAGTAGTTGTTTTGGGCATGTCAGATTGTAAGATTTGGATCTTTTGTAATAGTTCGGTTCTCAGATCTCGTGCCACTCTTCTTACAGTAGGTCTTGGAACACCAAGTTCATCAACAACTTTGGTGTAGATATCCTGCTTGTCGGTTACCCCTTTGTCAAGATAAGAATTAATTGCTTCTTTAATTATCGTGCTTTGGTTTGTACGATTCAACGAATTCTAAATTTTAATTGTTCTATATAAGACTATAACTTTCTAAATTTTAGAATTATAATATTTAATAAATCCAAATTTTGACTTTGAAAAAAAGAAAATTCTTAAAAAGTTTTTACATATAGCATATCTACAAGAAATGTTTGGCGTGTATGAATTTTTTAAAATACATTAAAAATCTGTAAGAAATTTTGAAGAATTTTTCACAAGACTCTTATGATATAATTATATTTGATCTTTTGTTGGTCACAGTAAATATAGAAACTAACTTAGGAAAAATATCGTTTAAACTTTTGCCTGAGTTGGCTCCTGAAACTGTAAGAAATTTTGAAAAATTAGCTAAAGATGGATTCTACAATGGAACTCTTTTTCACAGAGTAATTCCTGGATTCATGATTCAAGGTGGTGATCCTAATACTAAGACCAATAACAAAGGTTCATGGGGAATGGGTGGACCAGGATACAACATAAAGGCTGAATTCAATTCAAGATCTCATTTACGTGGCATAGTTTCCATGGCTAGATCACAAGATCCAGATAGTGCAGGTTCACAGTTTTTCATAGTAACATCTGACAGTACATTCCTAGACAGACAATATACTGTTTTTGGTGAAGTAATTCAAGGAATGGATGTTGCAGATAAAATTGTAAATCTTCAAAGAGATGGTAATGACTGCCCTTTAGAAAAAGTATCTATGATTAGTGTAACAGTGGAATAAATGGAAGTAAAGATCTTTGGTTTTTTAGTAATTTTATTGATAATATCTATAATTCCTATGGTTAACGCACAAATTTCAGTGGGAGAAAAAGCCGTACAGAGATCTGTTGAAGTGGTCATAAATTCAGCAGGTGACGTTCACGTTAAGCATGTGATAAACCCAGCAAACACACCAAAACAGGTTGAATTAGTTAATGGAACCATCTCAAATATTCAAGTAACAAATGAACATGGTAAAGAACAACAATTCTCAGTTATTGGAGCCAATAATGGGGTATTGATAATGCCATCTAATGAAAATTCTATTTTAAAATACAATATTGAAGATGCACTCATTCAAGAAAATAATGTTTTGGCATGGAATTTTAGATATCTTGAAACAACTTCGTTTATTTTGCCTGAAGAGGTTGATCTGATTTTTGCAAATGGTAGTCCGGTATACTTGGATGAAAAAAAAGGAATTACATGTCATGGATGCCAAATGGTTTTAGAATATTCTATCAATGAACCAAAAATTTTAGAAAATGTGAAATGGGAGGAAAAACAGTTTATAGTAGAAATTAACAGTCACTCTAATATTGAAAAATTTAATTTTGATCAACCAACAAAAAGTATTACTTTTAATGTCTCTGATGAAGATAGATTTGTAACAACATTAATTCCATTGGAATTGTTATGGAAACCATATTCAGTATTTCTTAATGATGAAAAAATTTATTTTCATGAATATAACAACAACGGAACTCATGTTTGGCTTAATATGAAACCGGAAACATCGGGAGAAATTGTAATCATAGGAACTACAGCAATTCCTGAATTTCCTATTATTGCTCCACTTGTAATAGGATTTTTAATGGTATTTTTGGTACCATTTATTCAAAAATTCAATCTCCACTAGAACCACAACTACAAAAGCCATATTCATCGATTCGGACATCACAAACAGGGCATTTTTCTCCATATTCTACTTCCCATGGTTCTTTCCCAAAAAGTTTGAAATGGTCATCAATTTCCAAGGGAATCTCCCTTTTCTTTTCCAATAATTTGTATATGTATTACAATTATACATACATTGTTGGAGAATAATTCATGAAAATTGAATGCAGTTGTCATTGTATAAAATGCAAAAGTATTGAACTTGAATCAAATAGAGTTGGACAAGTGGAAGATGACGGATATTTTGATATGCATCATACTTGTAAACAATGTAATACTCATTTTGATCATTTAGATGGTGAAGTTTTTTCTAACTGTGAAAAATGTAATTATTATTTTAGTTAGTTACTAGTAGTTCTTGAGTAAAATAATGGGTTCTATTTTCACTAGAATTTTTCATAATTTCTTTATTTAAAGCCATTTTTGCTAAAGCTTTCGATACATCCAATGGGCCTGTAGCCCACCCATATTCTCTGAGTTGTTGTACAGTTTCAGTGACTGTTCTTGGAGAATCAAAGAATCTACTTGTCTCTAAAATTCTTAATTTTGATTTAATTTCATGAGGGGTAATGTATCTTGGTTCATTAAATTCTGGCTCATATGCTTCAGCATCATCTAGATGTTCTAGACCAAAGTGAGTGTTGTGCCCAGATTCAGTTGGTTTTTGAATGGAATCGGTTTCATAAACGATTTTTGCTTGATTATCTGGTAAATGCTGTGAAATGTTATCAATGATTTCTCCCAAGGTTTGATTATCTACATAAAAATCTCTAGAGTCAACCTCAATCTCATTTTCCCCTAGCTTAAGTTTGATTCTTGCCACTACAGATAATCACATAGTTTTGATTTATTCTGTTAGATCTAATGTGCTTAAAGATTAGATCAAAACTTTTACACAATTTATTGGGATTTTTTCCCTTTTGATTTAAAATGTAAATTTGAAAATGTTAGTTATGAAATCGTCCAAAAAGGTAGGTATAATTCTATTTTTACTAGGTATGAGCATTTTTGGATATTCACAATATGCCTCTGCGTCACAAATAGGTATGAGTATTTCTCAAAGTGAATTATTAGATAAAACTGAAAATGGTTCAAACTACAATGTTGAATTACGTTTTGAAAATCCGTCATTACTAACAATGACTGCAGGAGAAACTGAATTTTTTGTAATAGCTAATGATGAGATCATTGGAAAAGGTCAGTTAGAGATATTTACATTATATCCATTAAACCATACTTTTGTTAAAGGTACTTTTCATACAGATCCTAATACAAACGAAGAATCACAATTGGTAAAGATTACAGGGGTAACAAAATATGATCTAGTTGTTGCATCTATTGAGGTTCCATTTGTATATTATCCAACACAGGAACAGGCAAGGGAATTTATACATTAAAATTAGTTTCTTACCAAATGCTTACTGTTTTTGGTTCAACAGCACTAGATACTATCAGAACTCCAAGAAAAACATTGAAGAATATTCTAGGTGGGGCAGCAACATTTGCAGCAATTTCAGCAAGTAATTTTGTAGACACAGGATTAATTGCAGTTGTTGGAAAAGATTTCCCAGGACAATATCATAAAATTTTATCCAAGTATCTTGACTTACAAGGATTGACTATTAAAGACGGTAAAACATTTCGTTATGATGGTAAATATGATGATACATTAAGTACTAGATCAACGTTAAAAACAGAGTTAAACGTACTTGCAAATTTTAAAGCAACCGTACCTGAGGCTTATAGAAGCTCTCAATTTGTATATCTTGCTAACAATGATCCTGAACAAAACATTTCATTGATCAAAGAATTTGATAAAGTAAAATTTTCAATGTGTGATACAATAGATTTTTGGATTTCTACAAAACGAGAGGCAGTAATTAAAATGATTAAAGCTGTAGATGCAGTTGTAATTAATGATGATGAAGCAAAACTCCTCACAAAAGAATTCAATTTGATAAAATGTGCAAAAAAAATGATGCGATGGGGAGCAAAATATGTGATTATCAAAAAGGGAGAACATGGTTCCTTGATGTTTTATGATGATATGATTTTTCCAACGGCAGGTTTTTCGTTAGAAGATGTTGTGGATCCAACAGGTGCAGGAGATTCTTTTGCAGGTGCGATGATAGGATATCTAGCAAGTAAGAAATCAACTAGCGTATCAGATATTAAAAAAGCTGCAGTTTATGGAAATGTGTTAGGATCATTTGCAGTTGAAAGATATGGTTTAGATGGCCTGCTAAAGATAAAAAATGGTGATATTACAAAACGAGTTAAGAGTTATGAAAAGATGATTCGATTCTAAAAAGATTTAAGTTCAATTATTTCTCAAATTAATTTACAATTGTCAAAAGAAATGTTTGAAAAAGACAAAGATAGGTTAGATACAATTTTCAAACTTCAGGAAAACCTGTCTAATATGATGAAATTAGATAGATATCCTAAAGACTCTGAAGGTAGAATTTCTGCTTTATGCACTGCAATAATCCATGAAGCAGTAGAGTTACAAAGGACAACTAACTGGAAATGGTGGAAATCACCAGTTGAATTCGATCATGCAGAAGCAAGAGAAGAATTAATTGATATCTGGCATTTTGTTGTACAGGCATCTTTAGAGTTAAATCTTACCCCAGATACTATTTTGGAAGAATATAAAAAGAAAAATGAAATCAATCTAGAAAGACAGAGAAATAGTTATTAAAAAAAATTAATTTTATTCAAAATTGTTTCATAGTTAGTTTCGTTGATTAAATTTACAAGAGTTACATTATTTTGGAAATATTGTATTTTAGATTGTGAAACAGAAAGATATGGATACGGACTAGTTGAATTTATTATTCTTTTATTCTTATCAATTCCATTTTTGTGTAATTCAAATAAAGAATGACCAGCTTTATGGCCAGAAACATCTTTTCCACAAACTATGAGAGTTTTAATTTTTTGGTTTTTATTGACATATTCAATAATTGAATCAATTCCCTTATTTTCAGAAAAAAGTCTTCCTACTATTGAAATGTTATTTAGAATTTCAGAATTTGCAAACTTTTTGAGTAAATTCATGCTTGAAAGAGTGCATATCGCTATTGAAGATTCATGGTCACCAAAGTAGCACTCCTCAGGTATTGGCAATATGATTTTGCATAATTCTCCAATAATCTCATCTATAACATTCACAGTAATTCATGAATAGATTTACTAATAAATTCAATATCTTTTTGAGTTACTTTTGGATGAACTGGTAAAGATAGAACATGTGCAGCAGCCCAATCAGTAACTGAAAGTTTAGTTTTTATATTGTAAAAGGGGGTTTTGTGAACTGGTGTGGAATAATAAGATGCTGCACCTATTCCCTTTTGATTTAATTTTTTCAAAAGATTATTGCGCTTTTTAGTTGCAATTGTATAAAGATACCAATTAACATGTTCATTTTTTTTCTGATGCGGAAGTATAACTTTAAGATCAGATAGTAATGTTGTTAAGAGTTCTGCGTTCTTCTTTCTAGATTTTAAAAAATTTGGAAGTTTTTTCATTTGTACAGTAGCAATTGCTGCACTAATTTCAGGTAATCGTAAATTCAATCCTAAAATTCTAGTATCATATCCATTAACCATTCCATGATTTCTAACCATTAGTAGTTTCTCTCTAAGTTTTTTATCATTAGTTGCAATAAAACCACCTTCACCTGAGGTCATTACTTTTGCGGGATACATACTCCAACACCCCATTTCAAAGAAAGTACCAGCATGTTTTCCTTTATATGTACTTCCTAAGGATTGGGCAGAGTCTTCAATTATTGGAAGATTGTGTTTTTTTGAAATTTCAGATAATCTTTCTATATTAGATATATTTCCATAAAGATGAACTGGGATAATTGCACGTGTTTTTTTTGTAATTTTTTTTTCTAGATCAGCAGGGTCTATTGTATAATTCTCTTTTGAGATATCAACAAAGACAGGTTTTGCTCCAGTTGAAACAATAGCATTTGCAGTTGCAACAAAAGTAAACGACGGTATTAAAATTTCATCATCTTTTTTTATATCTAGTGCATAAAGAGCAGTTTGTAATGCAGCAGTACCCGAGTTAACTGCAACCACATATTTTGATTTTACAAAAGTGGCTACAGATTTTTCAAAAGCTTGAACGTGTGGTCCTCCATTCTTAGCTGCGGAAGTTAAAACGCCATTTTTAAGAATAGATGTAACCACAGATATCTCTTCTTTATCTATTATTGGCGTATTAATTGCAATTTTCAATAATTGATGTTTTTCATTCTAGTCTATAAATCTCCTGAAATAAACATGAATTTTTATATTTCAAAATTTGTCAATCGACATTATGAAATCTCGACATCTAGAAAAATCTGACTCAAGTTACAAAGTCTATCTATATGTTTTCTATATTTGTGGATTCGTTATGTTATCAACTCTAGTTTTTGGTGTGTATGTTACTATGACAGAATGGATAGAAAATGGAACTTATGTTATGGGGGAAGCAATTCATAATACAGCTGTTCCATTTGAAAATTTTGCTAGAGTATCAACTTGGATATTTTTTTCTACAATAATTGGATGGTATTGTGTTTCAAGAATAGGTTGGAGAAGGACTGCAGGAGATAAAATAGTTGGAACAAAGATGGCATTACTTCAGCTAATGTTGTTAGGATTTTCCATAATCACAATATATGAAGTACTGTACAATTTTACAGTATTAAATGCACAAATAACTGCAGGAATCATTAATGGTCTAGTTCCAGATATAGATAAATTGTCTGTTGCTTATCCAGATCCAGACAGACCATGGAATTTGGTTTTTGCAACCAAAGTATTCCTTGCAGCTTTTATTATCAGTGCTCATGCATTTTATCTTAGTACAAAGCCTAGGAAAAGTCTAGACGAATCAAAATCATAAATACATTGTAGGTTTTTGGATTAATTTGTATTAAAAAAACTATTTCTGATATGTAGAGATAATTTGAATATGATGGTATTTGAATCTAATAAAAAAGAATTAAAATGTAAAAACTAGAATAATTCTTGTTCATCATGACAGGTTAAAAAATATGAGTAAAAAGCACGCAATAAAAAAAGATGCAAAATTGTGGAACTGAATTTTAATACTTAAGATGATTTAAGAAAACACAAGAAAAATTGCAAAATAGATTTTAGGAAATTATGTTGATAAATCAGATTCGCATTTTGGCGATCTTTTAAGTGCTTTTTGAATGGCTTCTAAATTTTTTATTTCATTTTTAGAATTCAATGTTAGGATTTGAATCATTTCTGAGCCTAATTGAACTGATTGTTCAGGTAACGTTTCTAAAAATTTTTCTAATCCTTTCTTATAACTTTCAATTAATTCTAATCCCTCTTCAAGAGTCATAATTATTGAAAATTTATCTTCTATTCAAAGCTTACAAATTAAATTAATATTTTAAATAACTTTATACGTTTACTTTTAAAAAGTTGTTTTGATTTGGATATAACAGAAAAGATAGATCTAATGGAAAGATCACCAACGGAAGAAATAGTAACACATAATGAATTAGTCGAATTATTCAAAACGAATTCATCACCCAAACATTACATTGGATTAGAAATTTCTGGATTTTTGCATCTTGGTAGTTTGATCAGTACTGGTTTCAAAATTAATGATTTTATAAAAGCAGGTGTAAAATGTACAGTTTTTCTTGCAGATTGGCACACCCTTATTAACGATAAACTTGGGGGAGATTGGGAAGCTATATCCAAAGTTTCAAAATATTATCACGATGCTTTCAAGTTAGTTTGTCCAGATGTAGAAATTGTTTTGGGATCAAAATTATATGAAGAAAAAAGAGAGTATTGGTCAGATCTTGTTAAATTTACAAAACATATGTCGATTGCCAGAACAATGAGAACACTTACAATTATGGGTCGTTCTGAGGATGATAAAAAAATTGATGTGGCTAAATTACTTTATCCTGCAATGCAAGCAGTTGATATTCATTCTTTGGATGTAGATATAGCTCATGCTGGAATGGATCAGAGAAAGATCCACATGTTAGTCAGAGAAATTTTTCCTAAAATGAAATGGAGAGTTCCTGTTGCAATTCATCATAAACTGTTACCAGGACTTTCAAAACCTACTGGAATGAGTGATTCTCAGATATTAGGCAAGATGAGTAAATCAGATCCAAATTCAGGTATATTTATTCACAATACAGATGAGGAAATAAAGAAAAAGATCAGTAAAGCATGGTGTGAGGAGGCAAATATTCAAAATAATCCATTGTTGGAAATTGCAAGAACTTTAATTCTACATGAATTTGATGAAATTAATGTAGAAAGACCTGAGAAATTTGGTGGTAATGTATCATATTCAGATTATACACAATTGGAAACAGACTTCGTTGAAAAAAAATTGCATCCAGGTGATTTGAAACAGACAGTGGGAAATTATTTGGTGAAAATAATTTCGCCAATTCGAGATAAACTCAATTTGCATGAAGAAATTTTTGAGGTTATAAAGAAAAGCTATTAAACTTTGAGATTAGGATTAGTTTGTTCTTCTAAATTATATTTTGATTTGTATCCTCTTGGATTAATCATTAGATCTTTGTAAGTATATGTTGAAGAGTTTCCAATTATTACTGTAGTGATCATACCTAATTGGTCAGAGTAATTTGGTAAATTCTCTAAATTAGTTATAACAATAGTTTCAGAGTCTCTGAATGCTCCTTTAATTATTGCAACAGGAGTTGTAGGTTTCCTGTATTTCAGAAGAATTTTTCTAGTATCTTGTAATTGATGAATTCTCTTTTTACTGGCAGGGTTATAAATTACAATTACAAAATCACCTTGTGCTGCAGACTCAACTCTTTTTTCTATAATTTCCCATGGAACCAACAAATCACTCATACTAACAACTGCAAAGTCAGTCATTAATGGCGAACCAATTAATGATGCACATGAATTGAGTGCAGATACGCCTGGAATTATTTCAACTTGCAGGTCATCTTTAGGATCCCAACCGCTCTCAGCAAGTGTTTCATAAATTAATCCAGCCATACCATAAATTCCAGGATCTCCACTTGAGACCAACGATACTATTTTTCCAGATTTTGCAAGATCAATACATTGATGAGCTCTTTCAACTTCTTGTGTCATTGCATAACGATAAACAGTTTTACCTTCAATGAGATCTTGGACTAAATTCACATAAGTTTCATATCCAACAATTGTGTCACTTTTAGCAATAACTTCTTTTGCTCTAAATGTCATATGATCGTGATGGCCAGGGCCAACACCAACAATGTGGAGTTTACCAGTCAATTTTAAAATAATTTTTTACTTAAGTAATTTATCCCTTTAGTGAAGTCTATTGGAATGGATCTATGAATGGACAATTAACAACATGATCGCTGTTAGTAGGTTTGGCAATACTTACAGACAGTAAATCAGCTGCATGAAATGAGTCAATGTCTGATTTTGTTTCTAGAATTTTTGAAGAATTGATATTATTCCATTCAACTAGGGAAATTCTCCATATTGGACTATAATTTGCATCACCAGGTAAGGTACTAGCAACTCCCGGTTGAAATCCCAATGATCCTGTTCCCTTAATTCCATTTTTAAATTGAAAAAGATCATTATATCCTGAATTTGCGATCAGATTTAATAAAGATGGAGATGAAATAACTCCCATTGATTTTGCAGGTCCTGAAGGTGTAGCATCGGTTACAATATAGTAAATAGTTTCTCCGTTAGGTCCCCATCCTCTGTGAGCTACAAAAGTTACAGTCATTTCATTCTTGTTTATTTCAGTAATTTGGCCCACACCAAATAGCATTTCATTGGTGATTTCTTTATCAGGTCGGATTATCATTTGTCCATCTGGCCAAATTATTTGTGGGGTATTAAGAACAATTCCAGTTTCATTAAATTCAATTCTACCACCTTTTTCAGCTGCGATTATGTTATCTACAGATTCAAATATTGTTGGTTTTTGACCAAACTTCCACGAAACTTCAATTACGGAACGTAATGCACTGTATTCTGAATTTTGTGATGGAGTATTAGAAAATACTTCACTTTGAAATCCATAAATTCCATCATCTCTAATTCCATTTTTAAAAATAAATAATTTTTGAAGATGTTGTTCTGGCACATTAGAAATTTTTGGAGCAAGCTCTACATTCCAATGTTGTTTTTCTGAAAGTAATTTTGCATAATCTTTATCACTGGAATCTGTTATAATGTAAAGAAGTTCATTACCTTCATAGATCCCTTTATGCATTGGAATTGTAGCTGGAACATTTGCTCTTGAAAGTGGCCATTCTGGATCTTTTTGTAATTCAATTCTTTGCATTATTACTTCAGTTGGTTGACCTCTGATCCAACCATCTACACTTACAGTTACTGTAAATTCTTTTGAATTAGTAGAATGTAATGCAAGTGCAGCTCCAGTAAACTCGAAAGAATCTGATTTTTTTTGTAGATCAATTAATGATAATCCATAAACAGTGTTTCCATCAACAGTCCAGACATGTTGACCTTTTGATTGTTGGGAGTTAAGTTCATGTAAAACTACAATCTGAACAGGTTCACTTGAGGTAAATGTCATAGAACCGTCATAAAGAGTTCCTTCATTTGGAGATAAAATAAGTGCTAATTGGTGATTTTCATGTCCCTGTCCAGGATCTTGTGAAGATGTTATAGTTTGAGTAAAGTGAATTTTTTTTGTGGATCCTGCATCAATAAATTGATCAGTGTATATAGATCCAAATATCAGAGTGGATGCAAAAATTCCAATAATCAAAATAGCAATTAATTTTTTCAATAAATTTTATTTATTGTGTTCCCTTAAATGATTTATCTTAATGGATTTTTTCAAGTGCAAATGCATCATGTAAAGCACGTACAGCTGCATCTGTATCAGAATTTTTTACAACAAATGCCAAGTTGAGCTCAGATGACCCTTGTGTTATCATTGATACGTTTACTTTGTTTTTCTCAATTGCGCCAAAAACTTTTGATGCAACTCCAACAGTTCCCCTCATCCCTGAACCAATTAACGCAATAATGGCAACATCTGTAGTAACATCCAGTTTTTTGATAATTTTCCCGAGTAACTCCATTTCCAAGGCACTAACTGCTTTGTCAAGGTCATCGTTCTTTACAACAATTGTTATGCTTGATTCAGAAGGGTTTTGGGAAATCATCATTACATTGATTCCAGCTTTTGCTAATGTTTGAAATATTTTTGCAGCTGTACCAGGTGTTCCAACCATACTACCACCTTGAACATCAATTAACCCATTATTTCGAACATTACTAACACATTTTACAGTATTTTTAATAGATGCAGAAGTAGATGCCCTAACTAGCGTTCCTTGATTTGTAGTATTGAAAGAACTTCTAATCCTCATTGGAATTTTCTTAGATAGTAGTGGCTCAAATGTTCGTGGATGTATCTGTTTTGCACCAAATAAAGCCATTTCAATTGCTTCTATGTATGATACTTCTTTGAGTAATTTTGCATTTTTGACAATCTTTGGATCTGCAGTCATTAATCCATTGATATCACTCATGAGCCAAATCTCATCAGCTTTAATACAAGAACCAATAATTGTTGCAGAATAATCCGAACCTCCTCTACCAAATGTTGTTATATGTCCATGTTGATCAGCACCTGAAAATCCACCAACTACAGGAATTATTTTCTTTGAGAATAAAGAATCAATTGTTTTTGATATTCTCAATCTGGTTGTATCCATTAATGGTTTAGACTCACCATATTTGGAATCAGTGACAATTCCTACTTCTTTGCCAGTTAGAGGAAGAGATTTATTTCCCAAATCATTGATTGCTGATGAAATTAATTTCATCGATAATCTTTCACCAAAGGAAATCATATAATCCATTGATCTTGGAGTAACTTCACCTAGCAACACCATTCCATCAATTAATGCAAGAAGTTCAGAAAAATCTTGATCTAGTTTTAATACTATTTTTTTTTGTAAATCTGATTTTTTGATTGTTTGTTTTGCTAATTGTTTATGTCTGTTGATAATTTTTGATGCAAGTTGTTCCGCTTTTGATTTATTTTCTTTTTTTATAGACTCAGATATTTCTATAAGATCATCGGTGATTCCACTAACTGCAGAACAAATAACTACGATTTGATCTTTTTTTGATAATTGATTAATATATTTAGCCACAGCTTGGATGTCTTTTGAAGTGGAAATTGATGTTCCGCTGTATTTTATTACTAATTTCAATTCAAAATACTTGAATTGTTTAATCTTTAAATGCTTTAACTTTCCACACGTGGAGCCAAGTAAAAGTGAATTCTGCCAATATTTGCTACCTTGAACTCAATTCTCAGAGGTTTTGCGCTTGAAAATTCACATGTAATAAAACCTACAGTAGTTCCTACTGCTTTAACAACTGGATTAAGATATTCAAGGCTGTAAGTACCCACACTATCCTCTTTTGAAGAAATTTCTTCAATCTCTTCAGCATCCTTGTCAAGTTCAATTACAACTTCACCAGAATCACCTTTACCTGAAAAATCTCCTTTTGAATCAGATGTATGTATTGTTAGATAATCAGATACAACTTGAACATCACCAAGTATTTTATCAAATTTTGAAGATGATAAAATAATTTTAGAATCATATGGAATTTTTGGTAATGGTGTATCAGTTGCAGAGCTTTCAATTAAACGCATTTTATATTTTTTATTTTTTCCAACTGTTACAAGTAACATGTTTTGTTCAGATATACTAATTTCTATGCTATCTTTTTTGTCTGCTCTTTTGATAAGTTTTGAAAACTCATCTATTCTTACTCCAAATTTAATATCACTATCGCATTCATATTTTTCAAATGCAGAGTTGGGCCATGATATATCAATTAGTGCAACATGTGATGGATCCATTCCTCTAAAAGTAATTCCTTCTGTAGTTGCAACAAAAGTAGCTTCTTCAACAAGTGTGGATATTGCAGATATTATTGCCTTTAGATCATCTGAACCACTTGTTTTTGCTTCAAAAGTCAAATCAGTTTTCTTGAGTTTATGTTCCAGTTAAACCTTATGTGTAATCACGCCAAGTGTACTTACATTTTTGACAACGATAAAATCTTGTTGTAGGTTCATCGGCACTTCTTGTTTGAAACATCCACCAAACTGCCTCGTCATGTCCACATTTTTCACAATCTAGTTTGATTGTTGGATTTGTATTCTCTCCTTCATTTCCTTCAAATGCTAACAATGAAAAATCTGGTTCTTCTTCATCAATAATTTTTTTTATTTGTTTTATTTTTTGTCCTTCAACATAACCACACAAATTACATTGAAGGCCTAAATCACCTTTTTTTAATTTGACCTCACATTTTGGGCAAAACTTCAATCTACTTAACCTGAACTTTGGAATTGAATAATTGTTTGAACTCCTTTGCCATCTTTATTGCTGAATCGGTTGCTTTTTTAATTTCACCCAATGGTTTTGTAGTTGAATTGATTCTCATCCAACATTCATTGGTAAGAGGGTGCTTTACAATAACTCCTGCAAAATCAATATTTGATGCTTTTAGAAGCTCGTGTTGAATAATGTATAGAATTCCTATATCAGTCTCTGTGATTGAGAGGCTAATTTCTTTGGGTTCAGAACTGATCACTTGAGCGTTCATGTATTCAGAAAAAGCACTTATTGCGGATATAAATCATTATGAGAGGAAGTATATGATAGAAAGTAAGATTTCAGAGATCAAATTAGTAAATTCAAAGGATGAGTACTCATTTGATGAAAATGTTGAAATTTATGTCCAATTTTCAGTTGAAGGCGGTATTAGAGACGCATTTAACGAGGTAAATTGGACAAAAGCATACAATAACAATGATGTTTCCTTTAAAATGAAGTATGGTATAAAATTGATATCTGGTGGATTTAGGAAGAAAGAACTAGGCAGAACTATTGATACTTATAGAAAGGCATCGATCTTTTGGACAAGAAATCCAAAGCTTGTCAATCCAATGAAAAACAGAAGGATTTGGGTTCAGATAGCCAAAAATTTTGAGCCATTTATTAGACTTTCCGAAGAGGAGGTAAAACAAGAATTATTTGATTTTAATGAGAAATTTCTATTCAAAGCATCAGATTTAGGAAAAGGTAAACACAAGATTGGATCTGAAGTATTTGCATCATGGCAAAAACATGATTATACTGAAACTGGAAATATAAAAAATAGTTCCAATGAAATTGAGATAACAATCAATTAGGGATATAAGTAACATTTTTGGAATAATTAACATGGCAAAATATGATGGTCTTTTAGGACAACCAGTATTAGAAGTAGAAGAACCTGATAAAGAAAAGGGCATTACCTTTATCTTTAAAGACAACAGGTTTTTGTTCATCAAATCTGTTAATGGAAAAATTGAGACCGTATCAATACCAGAATAGGTGAACATGAATGGAAAAATTTGATCAAATCAAAATGTTAGAACTTGTAAAAGTAGAAGAACCTGATTCGGATGGTGGAATAACTTTAATTTTTCAAGAAAATAAGATATTGAAGATTAAAATTATAGATGGTGAATTAGTTTCAGAATTTGTCTAAACTAATTTTTTACATGTTTTTCGTAAAATCCAATAGCTAGTTCTTGTACCTCTGACTGAATAGAACCAGGTCTTGCAACTCGAATTTTATTAATTGCATCAATAGCTGAAAACTTTTCATATTTTACAAAGTAACATGCAAGAATTGTTCCTGCTCTCCCCATTCCCGCAGCACAATGTACCATTACTGTTTGATCATTTTTTATTTTTTCATGGATAAAATCTACTGCTAAATCTATCTTATCCATATCAGGAGCAGTAAGATCTGGAGTAGGAACATGTAGATAATCAATATTATTTACCCAATCATTAGGTAAAGCATTTTCAGTCATAGTTATAATCGATTTTACACCTTGATTTAGAAGCCATTCAAATTCATCAAAACTTGTTGGAATACCTGATCCAGCTAATTTTTCTTCAATTAACCATGAGAAGTTAGTTGGCTTTTTTGTAATTTTTCCATGTACCTTTCTCCAGATATTTCCAGGCTTACTCATATCAGATCAAGATATTTCTCCATATTTTTAGTATTACGAAATTAAGCAGATGCGAATGGTGATGCTATCGCTCTTACAGGCGATCCCGTTGCATCCTTGATCTTTAATGGTAAAATGGTAAAATAGAATTCTTTTGATGAGATTTTATTCAAGTTTGACAAATTTTCTACTATCAAAATATTGTTTTTTGATAAGATGTGATGAACACTATACGATTTATCTTTTCCCAGATCTATGCTAGGAGAATCGATACCAACAAGATTGATTTGTTTTGATGCAAGATATTTAGCTGACGATAATGACAATCCAGGATTTTCAGTAAAGTAGTTACTTTGGTATAGATTTTTTTGCCATGTAGTAAAGAAGAAAACAGTGGAATTGTTAGGAATTTTACCATTCTTTTTTTCGAATGAAATAATATCTAATTTTGTTATAGGTTTATTTTTAGTTTTTTTGAGTTTTATGAGAATGGCTTTTCCTAGGAGTCTATCAAGCGGAATTTGGTGAATTTTTAGACCGTTTTTAACAAAATGATATGGTGCATCAATATGCGTACCAGTATGTGAACTAAAGAATAATAATTCAAGATTATATCCGTTATTTTTGATATCAGACCAAACGATGAATTGTGGTTTTGGGGATCCTGGAAAATTTGGAAGTGATTTAGATATTGTGAGTGTAATATCTATCGGTTTCACATCAGAGTGGGGTTATTAGTAATTAATCAATCTTTGAACTATGAAAGGTTAAATACTGTTTGATGAAAAACTTCATGTGCCTACAGCATATGTTCTACTAAATTCTGACTTGGGATCAGATGAATCAATTATCAATGAAGTGAAAAAAGTTCTTGCTAATGAGGGTATCAAATTTGAGGTTCAAGGAGTATACGGTGTATATGATATTGTATTAAAATTATCCTCAGATAATGCAGAAAAGCTTAGAGGAATTATCACCAACAAGGTCAGAAAAATTAGTAAAGTTCAATCTACATTGACTATGATGGTAATAGAAGAACAAGAAAAACTATAGTTTCTTTATTGCATCAATCACCTGCAGTATTTGAGATTCATTATTAAAGAAATGGGGTGATACACGTACAATATTTTTTTTCATAATTTCTCTAACAGTCAGAACAATATTTTGTTTTTCAAGCTTATCTACAATTTCCTGTGAATCAAATCCTTTAATGTTAAAAGATACTATGCTGGTTCTAGCATTTGGATCATCTGGTCCATACAAAGTAATATTTGGAATTTTTGATAATTCTTCTCTTAGAATATTTGACATGTATTGATTTTTTTGATGAATATTTTTTATTCCAAAATTTAGCAAATAATTTACAGAAGATTCTAATCCAACAATCCCAACATAATTTCTAAAACCAGTTTGGAATTTATCAGGTAATTGTTTGAAAGCAAGATTTGAATCTCCATACATAATTGCAGATTCACCACCAATAGTGATTGGTTCTAATAGTTCACTTGACTTTCGATTACAATAAAATATACCAGTTCCCATCGGACCACATAACCATTTAGATCCATTAAATGACATAAAATCACATTGAATTTTAGATACATCAGTATCTATTATACATCCAATAGTTTGCGCACTGTCTATAAAGAATGGTACTCTACCATGAAGAATTTTTCCTATTTTACCTACAGGTATAATGGAACCAGTATTGTATAATGCATGACTTAGAGATACTAATTTTGTATTATCATCAATGGATGATTGTAAATCATCTAATTTGAAAAAACCATTATCATCTATAGGAAGACTTTTTACCGAAATTCTAGATTTTAATTTAATCCATGGATAAAAGTTTGCATGATGTTCATGTGTCATTCCACGAATCACGATATTAGATTTATCATTAAAAGAAAGACCATTTGCCACAATATTGATTCCATCAGTTGTGCTTTGAGTAAGAATAACTTCATCAGGTTGACAAGAGATTATTTTTGAAATTATTTTTCTTACATTCCTTAGTTTTTCAGTAATAAATGGTTCTGACTCTTTGGAATCAGGTCCAATTGAATTGTATGTCTTTAGAAAATCATTCATTGCTTCAATACTTTGTAAGGGCATAAGAGAGATAGAGGCATTATTTAGATAGATTTTTTCAGAATGTTCAAAATCATCTGAAATATCTTTTGATGCTAAATTCATTATTATATCTGTAAAATGTTAAAATGGTGTTGGATAAAAATCCTGAGCAAGTTTTAGACAATGATTTAACATATATCCAAAATGAATTTGAACAAAATAATCCAAGCATAGTTTTATGCTCAGAGTCTTTCCATAAAGCAGAATTTCTAAATAGATTAATCAATGGAGTTAAGGAACCTGTTATTTTTGTAGATTTCGATTTACTTTATTCTGGGTATATTGAATCTGGAATGATTCAGAAGAAGAAGAATGTGATAATTGTTTGTCCTAATCAAACAGATTGGAAAGAAAAATTAGCAGAAATTATTACAAAGGCATCTGAAAAAAAATTTCTTGTTGTAATTGATTCATTTAATGGAGTTTACAACATGTTTGAGGATCGTGAATCTGCTATATTTGTCAATTCATGTATAATGTTGATTTCATCTATTGGAAAACACGTTGGAACTTCAGTTATAGTAACAGCAATGGCAAGAAAAAAAGAGGTAAATGAATGGATATTGTCACCAGGAGGAAAACAGATAATCAAATCAGGAAAAACAGGAGTTTATTTTCTGAAAAAAATAGACAAAACTATAACAATCACTAATATTGAAAAAATAGATAAAAATTCAAAAACTTCCAAAAGAGAATAAAATACTTATTTTCGAACTTATCAAAAAATTCTAAATAGGATTTAAAAAATAAATAATATTTGCGAAATATAAAATAATTTTACTTATAAAAAAATGATGATGAAGACATCAAAAAAATAATGGTTTAATTTTATGATGTTGAAGAAAGAACGAGTTTAATGATCTTTGAATAGTGATGAAATTAAAAAATATAGATATTGAAAAGAATTAGAGGGAACTAAAAGTTTTAGATACAATCAGAATTTATTTTTATAATGGAATTAACAATTTGCTGTAATGAATAAAAAAATTATTATTATTCCCATAATTATTGTAGTTGGAATTTTGATAATAAATTTTTTATCAGATCCTATTGAAAGAGAGAATACAATAGTATTTCACATAACTCTTGCAAATCCCAATCTATATTCTAATGGGGTTTTTACAGATTCATTTGTGATCGATAAGGGAGAATATTTGTTTAGATTTGTACCCAATGGTAGCAGTCCAGATATTTTATCAGTCACACTGTCAGGTGAAAAATTTAATTTTTCACAAGATTTTCATCTTAAAGGTACTCTTCATCAAACTGGAATTTCAGAATATTTTACTTGGGAATATGATGGAGTGAAAACCATTTTTGTTTCTGAAATGCAAGAATTATCAATAACTATCAATCCAAATGGAAAATTAATGGGTTCTGTATCAGTGGATATTTTAGAAAATTAAGAGGCGTATACCCCTTTACTGCAGATCAGTGAGAGATTTCCTCTCTTTCAGTTCGTAAAACGACTGATTACTTTTTTGTTCTGCGGGGCTACGCAGTTTTAGTCGATAAGAATTATATCCTTCGACATTAATTACTGTTGGAAATTTAAGTATTTAAAATTTTAAATTAAATTTTATAATAATTAACAAGGTTTTATGTAAAATTTTATGCTTGTGTATTAGTCTAATGGATCTATAAATTACGAATTTTCATCTAAAAACTATTGAAACTATCAGGAAAGATTGCTCTAGTAACTGGGGGAAGTCGTGGAATAGGGTTTGCAACTGCAAAAATTTTATCAGAAAATGGGGCCATTGTTATTATCACGTCAAAAAATCAAGAAAGGTTAGAAAAAGCTGCATCAGAAATTCCTAATGCAATTGGGATTACATCTGATATTAGAAATACAAATGATGTAAAAAATGTTGTAACGAAAATAATTAAGAAATTTGGAAAATTGGATATTCTAGTAAATAATGCTGGAATTTTTCCAAAGATAAAACAATTACACGAAATTAATGAGGATGAATGGAATGAAGTTTTAGATGTAAATCTTACAGGACAATTTAGATTTACGAAAGAGGCAATTCCATACTTACAAAAAACATCTGGTTCAATAATCAACATTTCATCTGATGCAGGGTTAAAAGCATATCAAGGATTTAATGCTGATGCATATTCTGCTTCAAAAGCTGCGTTAATTTTACTAACAAAATGTTGGGCATTAGAATATGCAAAAGACAAGATTAGGGTGAATTGTATTTGCCCAGGAGTAGTAGACACGGACATGACAAAACCATTTTTGAAAACTCAAAAAGATAAAGAATTCATGGATAACGAGCACCCAATAGGGAGAATTGGTCAACCACAAGAGATTGGAAAAGCAGTACTATATTTTGCATCAGATGATGCATCTTGGACTACAGGTGCAATACTTACAGTAGATGGAGGAGAATCAATAAAATGAATTCACATGGATTTAATATAACTATGGAATACAGCAAGGCATGATAAGCAATAGAAAAGCAAAAGCTAAATTGTTAATACTTTTAGGAATTATTTGGGTATTAATCACATTACCATTACCATGGATAGTAAATAATCCAGAGGTATCAGAATCTCAATTTAACACTATATTGGGTATCATAGGAATCATGTCAATTCCATTTATTGTTCTAGGTATTGTTTGGACATTAAAACCAGAATTAACAACTTAGGTAGTTTTAATTGAAAGACATACCCATTTCTGATAAAATTCCCGAATTAGATCTTGCTATCAAGGCTGCAAAAGAGGCAGGAAATGCAATTTTAGAAATTTATTTGGGAGATTATAAAATATCTACAAAAAATGATGATTCTCCAATTACAGATGCAGATCTTAAAAGTAATGAGATAATCAAAAGTATTCTTTCACAAACTGAACATATGATTTTGTCTGAAGAGGATAAAGATGATCTAAGTAGATTGTCAAAAGATATGATTTGGATTGTAGATCCACTTGATGGAACTTCTGATTTTATTGATAAAACAGGAGAATTTACAGTTATGATTGCATTGATAAAAAATAAAAAGCCAATTCTTGGTGTGATTGCTTGGCCTACAGAAAATACAATATTTGTTGCACAGAAAGGGAGCGGTTCATTTAGATATTCTCATAATGAATGGAAAAAAATATCGGTAACTAGAGTAACTGAACTAGAAAAATGTAGAACAGTTGGTTCAAGACATCATTTATCAGACAAAGAGAAAGCATTTATCAAAAAATTAGGAGTTAAAAAATTCACAAGTATAGGAAGCTCATTAAAAGTTGGAAAAATTAGTTCTGGTGAAGCAGAAGCATATATCACCACCACAAATAAAATGAAAGAATGGGATTCGGCTGCATCATACTCAATAATTTCAGAAGCTGGAGGAAAAATGACGGATATGTTAGGTAATGACATTACATACAATAACAAAGAGATACATCATCTAAACGGAATTCTAGTAACAAATGGATTAATCCATGATAAAATAGTAAAAGAATTTAAAAAATTAGAGTAAGTTTCTTCCGATAAGGAAGTCCTTTACTTGTTTTGCACAATCTGTAAGAGATTTGTGTTCAGTGTCAATTACTAAATCTGCTTTTTCTGGAGCTTCGTAGGGATCATCAATTCCAGTAAATCCTTTAATTTCTCCTTTTCTTGCTTTGGCATACATGCCTTTGACATCTCTTTCTTCACATTTTTCAAGTGAACATTTTACATAACATTCTGCAAATTGAACGCCTGCATTAATAATCTCTCTTGCATTTTCTCTATTCTCAACATATGGAGAAACCAGAGATACGGCGCTTGGAACACCATGCTTTAGTAAAAGCTTAGCCAAATGAGCAACTTTTTTGTTGTGCTCATCACGTCCTGTTTTTGAAAAATCTTTTGGTGAGAACCATTCTCTTAATTCATCACCGTCAAGCATTGCCAAATTTGGAATATCTTTTTGTAAATCTTTTACAATGCTAGTCTTTCCCGAACAAGGAAGACCAGTCATCCAAAGAACAAAAGGTTTCATAAATGAAATTATCTGAGTAACACATAAAGAGCTTACGTTAATTTACAGCCCAAGATTGATTTTCTAAATAATCAATTTCTGCAATCAATTCTTCCACTTTTTTTACTATTGCAAAAACTGATCTATATTGTTCATACATTTCAATTTCTTCTTCTTTTGATAAGACGTTTGTTTCTGCATCATCAAAGAATTTATTTTCTTTGTTAAGATGATCATTTAGGAAAATAGCATATGTTCTCAAATATCTCGATACAGGTTCTTGTGCATCTTCCCCATCTTTCCATCTTTTTAAATGATGGAATATTTGTCGAGCAATATTTCTTCCAAATTCATGCTCTATCATAAATTTTCGAATTTCTTCTTTTAATGTATCATAACTTGCAACACATGGAAAGTAAGAATCTTCTTCTCTTGAATGGTGAATGGAATCAACAAATTCTGAAATTATTATTGTAATTTTTGTCAGATCTGAAAATGGAATTTTTGTTCCTTTGTATAGTTCATCTGCACATTTCGATACTATTTTTTCTAGTCGACGAACTTGATCATGATCTGCACGAAGTTGATTTGTTGCACTCATAATGTTGTCTTTCAGTATATGTTATTTAAAATCAATTATAGCTTTGTAATTATTGACTAAATTATCTTTAATTTAGGTTGACTCACTAATAGATTTAATAGTTTTATCTATTTTGAATTTGATTACAAGAGGATATGTTATTTTAATATCTAATTTAGATTATACTACAATTTTAGATAAATTAATTGAATTACAAAATTTCATAGGCATGTTATCTATTCAAGATGGATCAATCGTTTCAGTTCATGTAATATTACTTGCAGCAGTAGTAGTAATTTTTTTGGGTGTGGCTGATGAAGCATTCTTTAAAAAACAGGCATCCAGATGTCGCATTTTTGATGATTCTAAGAGTAATAGTATAGCCCCCCTTGATTGTTAAGCATATAAAAAAAGATTCAATGAAAAGAAATCATAAATCAAGTGATTCTTTGAGGCCTTTGTATCTATTTCTGATAGTTACCTCAGTAACATTAGCAGCTTCTGCAATATCACGTTGAGTCTTGTCCTCACCAGTTTTGACACAGGATAGGTATAGTGCTGCTGCAGCTAAGCCCATTGGATCCTTTCCAGCTGATACTTCATTTTCCTGTGCAAGTTTTAACACTTTCATTGCATATCTTTTTGTCTTTTCAGCAATTCCAATTCTGCTTGCAATTCTTGCAACACATTGAATTGAATCAGTTACTGGCATCTTCAAATTAAGTTCTTTGACCAATAATCTGTAACATCTTGCAATATCTTTTCTTTTGATGTTTGCTGCTGCTTCTACATCTTTTAGATTTCTTGGAGTTGCAGTATCACGACATGCAGCATAAAGTGCAGATGCCATTAAAGCTGAAATAGAACGTCCTCGAACAAGACCTTTTTCAAGTGCTTTTCTATAAATGTAAGCTGCTTTTTCAATTACTGCATCAGAAATTACTAGTTTATCTTTTAATCTGTTTAATTCACTAAATGCTTGTCTAAAGTTTCTATCAACTGGTTCATGAACTTGACTTCTACTATCCCAAGTTCTTAGTCTCTCAATTGTACTTTTCATTGATGCTGTTAGTGGTCTTCCAGATGCATCTTTGTTTACAGGATTGATAATTGTTGCAAGACCCATATCGTGCATTGTTAATGATGTTGGTGCGCCAGATCTTGCTTTATTACCGCCTTCATCCTGAGCAAAGGATCTCCATTCAGGTCCTGTCTCTTGTAGTTTTTCATTAATTACAAATCCACATTTAGAGCAGAACATTTCACCAGATTCATTATCAGTAACTAATTTACCCTGAGCACATCTTGGGCATAGTTCTTTTGTTTTGCTTACCATATTGATTCTAGGTGACTGAATTGATGTTATTTATTAATCAACAACTTTTTTCTTTAAATTTTGAGCAAAAATCGAGTCTAAAATACACAGAATAGTCATAATGGAGTTCTCCATAATAAGAGCATGAATTTTCTTTGGATTATGCCAATGCTAGTTTTCTTGTTTTTTCTAGTACCTAATTCCTACGCAGCTACAATTACTCATAATTTGGAAGGTGGTATGGATATTGAGATAACGTATCCAAATGAAATCATAGCAGGAAGAGAGTATAGTATCTCAGTTTGGATAAAAAATAACGGATGGGAAGACAAACAAGATATTTCATTAATTTTCTCTAGTCAAGACAAAGTTTTAGCTGCAGGAATATCAGATAGTATCACTATTGATAAACTTACTCAAGGTGGAACATATGGTGGAAATATTGATTTGTTAATTCCAAGTAATTCAAGTTCTGGTGTTCATTTTATTAATTTGAAATATTCTCAGGTTCATGCTACAAATAACAAAACACCTGAACCTACAATTTATCATGATATTGCAATTCCAATTGTAATAAAAAAAGATCCTACTGTAACAGTTTATACAAAAATTCCAGAGTCAATTTTTGCAAATGCTGAATTTCCAATTACAGTTGAAGTGTTATCAAAAAACATAGATATTACAGATGTTAACATAAAGATAATCACACCAAAAGATATTGAATTAAGAGGAGAAACATCACATACATTTTCAAAAATAGAAAAAAATATCCCTATTGAAATCACATCACAAATTATTACAACAAATAAAGAAGTAAATTCAGAATACAAATTACCATTTGAAATTATTGTAACATATACAGATGACATTGGGAATAAAAAAGAAGATTCGCAGACAGTTTCAGTAGTTTTACGACCTAGGACATTCATGGAATTAACTGTAGATGGTGGAATTTGGATTGGTGATTTCTTTATTGCGCCATATGTGAGTCTTGGAACAATCATAGGAATCCCTGCAGGCACGATAATCTCATTAATTATTAGAAGAAAGCAAAGTTCTAGTAAAAAGCATTCAAAAAAGAAAAAACTTTAGGATTTGAGTTTTTCTTGAATTATTTGAATATACTTGTTATTGTATTCATTAAAAAGCTGAATTTTGTCTTGAGCCAGAGCCATAGCACCAGGTCTGCTGTTAATGTGTGCTTCAGCAATTTTCTGTTTCTCTAAGAGTTTTTCAAGATTTTCTTGCGGTTGTGATTTAAGATCTTCAAGTAAAATTGTAAATTCATTTTTCAGAAGATGGTCAGTATCAGGTATTGCAGGTGGATCAGCCCCAATAATTTCTTTAGTTGTGATTTTTCCAAATACTTTTTTATTTAATTCAAGCAATAGTTGAAAATAGAATTTGAGGTATAAATTTAATTTCATTTAAGAATTTTTTACAAAAGTGAGTGCAGTGCAATCAAAAATTTTATCTTTTAATAATTTCATTAGATTTTGATGACTTATTGTATAGGCAACTGCAAAAAATACAAAGCCCTCAAACCCACACAGATTGGTAGATATGCATCTGGACAGAAAAGATACAATTATTGTGAAATATTTGTAAATTATAATGGAATTATCTGTCCTTGTTGCAACAGCCAATTAAGATGTCTTCCTAGAAGTAGAAAGGGGAAAGAAAAGTATCTGGCTCAAATTGTTAAATTTAAAAAAAATATTGCATCAAGATAAATTTTCTGTATTGAATTTTTGTAGGTTTCAATTTTATGGGAGATATTTAGAAAATCATTAGAAAGTTCTGTTTTTATTTGAGATACAATAATGTTTTCAGTTAAAGAGATTATTGTTCTGTATTAGTATATCTGACTACATTCTTTTCTTAGTTAGTTTTCTTTTTGTCCTCAGATTTTTCTGTGTTCTGCTGAAACTTCTAGATAATCTTCAGTCACATTGAGTTTGATCTCATTTTTCTTAATTTCAGAAACAATATTAATTCCAAAAATGAATCATATATTTTGTCATGTAATAGATGAAAGAAAAACAATTTCTTGTAAAAATGATTGCTGGAAATGTTGAAAATACTTTTTCCACTTCTTTTCTGAGATTGTCAATTGATCTGTTATTATCGACCCAACTAAACGTCATAGATGATATTGTTGTCAGACCTTTTTTAGAAGATTTTTTGTTAATTAATAAGATGAGTAGTTATTGTTAGAAACCAAAAATAGTTCAATCATGCCTGAAAATCAAAGTTCCGTTTATAAGAAATCAATGTATAAGCAGTCATATGGCAATTCCAGCTGATGTTGAAGAATTTGTTGAAAAACACATTAAATTAATGATTTCCCAAACGGAGACATATTTACCATTTATCAGAGTTGCATTTCCATATTCAAACAATGTTGCTGATGGTGTTTACAATCTAATAATAGGTAGTGCGCTATCGATATTTATCAATCAATTTGCAATGAAGATGAAATATCCAACTGCAGATGATTTTTCAGAATTTGGAAAAATTGCTATAAAATACAGAGATCAAGTTGATCAATTTTTTAAATAGTCTTATGCCAATTCGCCTAGAAAGTGTACAGTGTTATTAATTATAACAACTGTTCTGTCTTTTGGTACATGGTACAATTTTTTTGTGTTATTGGAAGATTGCACAATAATTTTTGAAAATGGATCTTTTAGCGATTTGTAAAGAATTCCCTTTTCGCTTACTGATTGAGACCAATGTGTTCCTTGAACAAAAGAAATTGCTTGAAACTTTACAACCTGATAAGAATGTACCATTCTAATTAATGATTAATAATTACAGTCATTAATGACTTTCCTCCAATTAATGCTGTTATAGACAAGCCAGTATTGGCAATAATGTTAATTGCAAGAGTTCCATAATGATTGCCTTCAAGGAGATTACTTGAATCAAGAGCAAATGCAGACATTGTTGTAAGGGATCCACAAAATCCTACAGCTGCAAAGAGAGAGTATCTTCCATCAAGATTCCATTGTTGTGATATTATAACAAATATACCAAGAATAAATGCCCCTAAAATATTTACAATCAAAACATTCAGAGGTAATGTGTTAAAAAGTAATGGAGATTCAGTTACTTTGTATCTTAGAAAAGCTCCCAGTACAGAGCCAACTGCAAGAAAAACATATTCTAGTCCTTTCATCTAATATGATTACAAATTAACTGATATTATTAGTGCTATTTGAAAGAATTTTGGGATAGATATGGCTAATTATTGCTAATTCAGAAAGATATGTCTATGGTTTTTATAGGTTTGATATTTTCTTCAGAATAATTGACACTGAAATTGAGATGTGAAGACTATGGTTTTGAATGTGAGTTCATTTTAGATGAAGAAAAAACCGTAGGCCTAATTGAAAAATTAAGAATGCATTTTGAAGAAGAACACGGAATCGACTATACTATAGAAGCAGTTACTCAAATGATTACCAATAGAGGGCATTCTTTAGAATCAATTAGAAAATAATCTTTAACAAATTGTTTTATTTTTAACATTTATTACGTTGTTCATTGTATATTGATTATTAAATTACTAATAAAGAAAATTTGAGGAATTTTCAGTTTATAAATTCAAGTTTTAGTTACAAAATTACCTTAAGCAATCTGTTTTTATTTCAAAAACACGTACGTGAATTAGTAGTGATAGAAAATTTTTCAAACGATTATGATGTAAAGTGTCATCTAGATACTTGCAAAACCTATCCTGCAATAACAGATTCTGAAAGGGGTGAAATTGTTTGTGGGGGATGCGGTCTTATCTTATTGCAAAATATGGCTGATGTATCATATGAAAACAACGGTTATTCTCAGAAAGATTTTATCAAACTATCAAGAACAGGCCCTGCTTCATCATTAACAATGTATGACAAAGGATTATCAACTGTGATTGGGACTAACAAAGATTCTTCAGGAAATGCATTATCTAATAAAACAAAATATGAATTCAATAGACTACGAACATGGGATCAAAGAAGCAAATCAAGAAAGACTGCTACATTAAGCAAAGCATTTACTTTGCTTCATGGAATGAAAACAAAGTTAGGTATTCCAGATAACGTTGTAGAAAATGCTGCCTACATATACAGGAAAGTAGTTAATGCTAAACTGACGAGAGGGAGAACAATGACTTCATTGATCTCGGCTTCACTATATGCAGCATGTAGAGAAAATAACATCCCAAGAACATTAGATGATATTGCAAATGCTGGAAATGTTGAAAGAAGAATACTTTCGAGAGATCTAAGAACCATAATCAAAAAATTTGGGTTGAATCTTAATCAGTATGATATTTCCTCGTTTATCTCAAAAATTTCAAACAACATGGATCTAAAAGAAAAAACTAAACGAGACGCATTTGAGATACTAAAACGATGTGAAAAGAAACAGATTACTGCTGGAAAACATCCTGTAGCACAAGCCGCTGCATCATTATACATATCATGTATAATCAATGGTGAAAAAATAAGTCAAAAAAAAATTTCAGTAGAAGCTGGAGTAAGTGATGTTACAATCAGAAACAGAGTAGACTTGATTAAGAAAACACTAAGCCTAATTGAGTGATTAATCCTAAAAAAATTCCTACAAATTAATTATAGGAGAAAATATTTTCTCAAATGATATATCTTTTAATCTGTTTACTAAATCCATTATTACACGAATTTGTTCCATTGTGATTTCTTTTAGACTTTGAATAGTTTTTTCAAGCTCTAATATTTTAGATTCTGATCTTGAATTTTCGATTTTCAAATTTGTTATCTGATCTTGAAAGTTAGAATTTTGTTGTTTTAGTCTATCATTTTCTTCTGTTAATCTTTTAATTTTTTCTGAATTAGATTCCTCTGGAAATGGATTAGGAATAGGTACGGGTTCTGGAATTTTGATTGGTTCTGGTTCTGGAGAAGGTTCAGGAATTTTTGGTGGTTCTGGTTCTTGTTCTGTTTCATATGCCATAGTAATTTGCAAGGAACTAAGAAAAAAGAGCATGACAGATAAGCCAAAAAGATACGTGGATTTCATTTTATTGTTTCACAAAAATATTAGGATTTTTTTGTATATCAATATGATTATTAATTTTATAGAATAAAAAAGAGTTACTTGTAGAAATCAGGTTCTTGATCTCTTTTTTGTTTTGGAAGATCTTCCATAACTGCTTGAACAACTTCATTGTGATTATATGTTAAATGCCTGAGAAATTTTGCAGATTCATCTGCTCTAGTCTTTTCATCAGCAAATAACATTTTTGGGCTACTCAATTCTGCCATCATTGTATTGCATTCCTGGCAAGGATCAAAATCAAGATAGAGTTTCATTGTATTCCCTCATCTTCATTAGTATTTAGACTATTTTATAGAATGAATGAGAGGTGCCTCTTTCTTTTGAGGCTTTATCTTATCTACTGCATCAATAAGATCTTGTTGCATAATTTGGATTTCTTTGACATTTTCAGGTTTACCCTCAACATATCTTTTCAGAGCAGTGAGTGCGGCTCTTTGCTATAGCAACAATTTCTGCTCCACTGAAACCGTCTGTAATCTCTACTAGTTTTGCAATATCTACATCACTATCAAGTGGTTTCTTTTTGGTATGAATCTCAAAGATATGCTTTCTTCCTTTAGAGTCAGGATTTGGAACTTTAATTATTCTATCAAATCTTCCTAATGGATTTGATTAACTACACAGCACTAGCAGTAAAGATTCAACCAGAGATTGAAAGGATTCTAGGGAATTCCGTTAATCTCCATACAGTGGTAGTTGCAATTAAACGATATTCTGATTCATTTGAAAATAAAGAACAAGTTAAAGAAGAATCAGTTTTGAAAAATGCTAGGTTGTCATTAACTGATGGAATTATGGATATTAAATTTTCAGTACAGGAATCAAATAAGATGGATCCTACTACAATTTTAAATCAATTCTCAAAGGTAACTAACAACTATAAATTTTTTAGAATGGCTGATTCCTTTAGATTTCTTATAGAAGATGTTAGACAGATTTTTAGTAATTTTTCAAATAGTGATGATGTATTTAGTACAGGTCTTGTAAAAATTAGAATCTCAATACCTAATTTTCAGAATAAATCTGATATAGTATCCTATGTTGCTGAAGTTTTACATGCTAATGGGATAGAATTAGTTAATGCATTTTTCAGCCAAGAACACATCATTATTATTTTAAACGAGAGGGATTCATTAAAAGCATATGATATCTTACATTCGGATATCATAAGAACTTAAGAAAATTTAATGATTTTAGGAGAGATTATCTTATAGCATATATTCAGTCAGGTTATGGAGAGAGCGTAATTGGCTAAAAAAAAGAAGATCGTGATTTTGGGTGGGGGTTTTGCAGGAGTAGAATGTGCTAGACAGTTAGAATCACAGTTTAAGAATAATTCTAAAATAGAACTATTAATGGTAAGTGAAGATAATTTTCTCTTATTTACACCAATGCTACCTCAAGTTGCATCTGGAATGATTGAAACTAGGCATATAGTATTGCCAATTAGGACAATATGCAAGAATACAAAATTTTATGAGGGTAGAGTAAAAAATATCGATCCTTATGGAAAACTAGTAACATTATGGGGTACAGGAGATAGAAGAAGTATCTCAATTCATTATGATTTTTTAGTGGTTGCATTAGGAAGTGAAACAAACTTTTTTGGAATGTCAGATGTTGAAAAAAATGCATATACAATGAAAACACTCAATGATGCAGTAGTATTAAGAAACAGAGTTATCGATATGCTTGAACAAGCAGAAAATGAGACTGATCCAATTCTCCGAAAAAGTTTCTTAAATTTTGTTGTGGTGGGAGGCGGTTTTGCAGGAATTGAAACTGCAGGTGAATTAATGGACCTTCTTTTAGATGCACGAAAACATTATCCAACTATTCAGAAAAAAGATCTTAGAGTAATTGTATTAGAAGCATTAGGGATGATCCTACCTGGATTTAATCAAAAATTAGCAGGTTTTGCAAAAGACAAGATGGTTGAAAGAGGAATAGACATTAGATTAAAAACTGCAGTAACTAGTTTTGATGGGAATGAAGTAACTACAAAAACAGTAGATCCAGCTCCAAACGATTCTATTGATGATGCAGTTATTGATTCTATTAGAACAAAGACTTTGATTTGGACTGCAGGAGTTACCCCTGTTAATACAATCAAGAGATCAATGTTCAAGACGGATAAGGGAAAATTAATCATTAATGATTTTCTTGAAGTTCCAGATTTTCCAGGAGTTTTTGCAATAGGAGATTGCGCATTGTTTTTAGATCCTGAAACTCAAAGGCCATTTCCTCCAACTGCTCAAATTGCAGAAGCTCAAGCAAAGGTTGCTGCTAAAAATTTGATATCTTTAATCAAAAATTCAGAGAAAAAAAAATTTGTTTATCATTCTAAGGGACAAATGGCAATTATCGGAAAAAGATCTGGGATTGCTACATTTTTAGGAATGAACATTTCAGGATTTTGGGCCTGGTTAATTTGGAGAAATGTATACCTTTCAAAAATTGCAACGCTTGATAAAAGAATACGTGTATTTCTTGATTGGACCATAGACTTGTTCTTTGATAGAGATATTTCAAGACTAAAACTAATGAAAGATAAAACTGAAAAAGAATACAAACTACTTGATGAAGTTGATGATGTTTGGTAAAATTATTTTCTAATTTTAAAAATAATTATTGTGGGTACGGCAAAATATATTCCCATATTTAATAAAATCAAACTAATTCCATAGCCTAACATTTCTTGTTCAGAATCAATATCAACATAATTCAGAATTGATAAAGAAGTCAACATGGGAGTAATGGTGACCTTTACTGCCTCTTTAAATACAGGATTTTCTCTTTCATAATCTGCAATAATAGGACTAAATGAATAATAGAAACTATCGAATGTGTTCATGAATATAGTTCCTGAGTTTGTTTGTAACAGTATGTTATCCCTAAATTCTCTTAATTGTTGAACTTGAGGAGTTAATTCAGAGCCAAAAGTTGCAGTAGCAATAAGACACCCACCACCTTCTTCAACGTCTTCATTTTTAGGAGGAGGGGGATCATTTGATAATATTTCAAAGGAGTCAATTGTTTCAATGAATCTTGGTAGTTGTGAATCAAAATCATCGACACCATTACTATAAGCAAGTGTGTAAAATTTTTCAGTATCATAAAACATAATTTCTTTAAATTTAACATCATATTGTTCATTGTTAGAAGAAAATAGTCCTTCTGCATCAGTCACATATGTCTCATATCCATTAACAATTGTTTTTTCTTGTAAAATAATATTCAAGTTTCCTGAGTCAATAGCGGATTGTATTACTATAGTTTTTTCAGTAATGAGATCATCTAAAGATTTTTGATTAGTTTCTTGTATTGTTAAAGAGATAACTGGATTTATTACACCAGTTTTTGGTCCGACTGCAACAACATCAGGAGAATTTGGTTGTGTTTTATCGGGTTGTTGCAATAACCATCCTTCAGGTACACTAAATCTGATTTCGTGTTCAGAATTTTCATATTTTTGATTACCAGTTGATTGGATAACTGAAGATTGTATACGTTCTGGTTCAGATAATTCGAGGATATTTGAAACATCAGAACGGTTAACTATGGTAGTTTTTGTAATTCTGACTTGTTCAGGATCTATTGGATTGTCTTTACTTCCTGTTTCAACTGCGGCAATTTTATCGAGTGTTTGAAAACTTTCTTCAGTTACAATTCTACCAAATACAGTGTATTGTTCATCAAGAAAATTGGAATCTTTATGGACAACAAAAAATTGAGATCCTCCGCTATTTGGATCTTGTGATCTTGCCATTGAAACAATTCCACGATTATGTTTTATTGTATTAAATTCCGCATTTACTCTTTCATCAGGACCACCAATCCCCCAAGTATCTGGATCACCACTAATTGTATTAGGATCACCACCCTGAATCATAAAACCAGGAATTATTCTATGAAAGATAGTTCCGTCATAGAATCCAGATTCAGATAATTTGATAAAGTTGGCAACATGATTTGGTGCATCATCTGAAAAAAACTCTATTACTATATTTCCAAGATTTGTTTCCAAGATAACTAATTTGTCATTATTTTGAGCAAATGTATAATTTCCAAAACTAATTAAAAGTAATAATACTGTTAATGTTAGAAAAATTTTGTTCAATAAATTTTTTTAAAATTCCTTACATAAAAGCTAATTGTATTAGTTTTTAACAAAGTCCAATAAATTATCCAACATGGAACCTGATGAAAAGATTCAGGCGCATTTAGTTTCAGTGTGGAGAGAATCTAAAAAATTCTTTTCAATAGGTGGAAGAGAAGGTATGCTATTACTTACGGATAAACATCTAATGTTTATACATAAAACAGAGGCTAAGATAAATTGGTGGAAGGCCATTACTCAAAGACAGGTGATTAATTTTATCAAATCAAAAAACACGATGATTCATCATGATGGATATGATGAAGAACAATTAATGAATGATTTAGAAGATAATAGAAATGTAGAATTATCATTTGATGATATTTCGAGTATTAGTTATCAAGAAAAAGATTGGGGAAGTTCATTATTACTAGAATATCAAAAAGATGGAAAACAAGAAAAATTCCAGTATTCTATAGCCCAAGATTGGGTAAAATATCCTGCAAAAGAGCCTACAAAGTACATGAAAGTGGACTGGGAACCTTTTGTGAAATATATTAAAGACAGACAGAAATTTACAAAGTAAAATTGGGAAAAGTTTTTGCTGTAGGTGTTGGACCTGGTTCTCCAAAATACGTTACAGAAATTGTAAAAGAAATTATATTAAATTGTGATATAATAATTGGTTACAAGTATACCATTAAAACTATCGAGCATTTGGTTGAAGGGAAAGAAATCTATGAAATTACTATGAATAATCAGGAGGAAGCATATCAAAAAATTCTTCCTGAACTTGAGGATAGGACGTTGGTAATTCCATTTACTGGAGATGTTAATTTTTCAGAATCAGAAGTAGTAGATCGATTAATAGAAGTTTTTGGGAAAGTTGAGATCATACCAGGAATTAGCTCAATTCAAGTTGCAGCTTCAAGAGCGAAGATTCCTCTTGATAAATCCAAAGTAATTACAATGCATGTTACCACCTCAATTGAGGATAAAAAATTAGAATTGCAAAAGGCCTTAATTGATGGATTTAGTGTAGTTTTGATTCCAAGGCCGTGGCCTAAACAACCAGACAAACATTTTATGCCATCTGAGATAGCAGTTTATCTCCGAAAACATGGTTTTGATACTAATAGAATAAAAGTTCATGTTTATGAGGCAATAACAACTGAAAATGAGACTGATTTCGTAGGAACTGTAAAAGATTTGGAAGGAAAAGAATTTTCCGATTTGTCTGTAATGGTGTTTAATCAGACAAGTTTAGATTCATACATAAATTATAGATGGCAATGGGAAATTTAATTTTGTTTGTTGCCTGTTCCTAGAATTACATTATCATTATTTGGAAACACATATGCTACAATTCCCATCCATTGATAATTAGGATCATATAGCCTATAGAATCCTGCATCATTTAATGTTACACTAATTGATTTTCCAGGTAGGATTTCCCCTGTTGATATTCTACCATCTGATGTATATTTATCATAACGAGATCCATAATTTTCCGTACCACTTAGAATATTGTGTGGAACAGTATCATCATTTACAATAGTAATTGTAGTTCCTGGTTGAACTGAAATTCTATCTTGTGAGAAATATCTCAATCTAAATCCATCTATAAAGCTTTGAGTTGATGTTGTATCTGATTTAACTGAACCAGTACCAATGTAAGAATCAACACCTTGCGTTGATGAGCCTTTGAGAATATGAACTGTTAATTCATTAGATTTTTTTGAATCTGTAGAAACTGGAGTTATTTTAGTTAATGTTGATAATTTTGTTGTGTAAATTATTTTGAAAGTATCATCAAGAGTTGTAATTCTGCCTGTAAAACCATAAACGGATGCATTCTTACTTTCTTCAACTAGTCTTCCAAAGAAGTTAATTGATGTATCAAACCCGTTTGAGTCTTCAATGTTTCCATTAATTCTAATATATCGACCCTCACGCAAAAACTTTCCATCTATTTTAGAGATGATAAATTCTTCATCATCTAATGTAATAAAACCATCTTCTGTAAGAAAGTTAATTGTACTTCCTTTTTGTTGTTGAGAAGACAAACCAAGATCAATTTCAGATATTCTTATAAAATCTTCACTTACGGCAAATCCAGAACCTTCCAAAAGAAATGCTTGATTCTCAGAAATTTCAGCAAATGACTCAGTTATAAAATATCCTGACGAAACAACAAGCAATGTTAGTAGAGTAATACTTGTCTGCATGATTAATTTCTTCTTAAATTTGGTTTATAATTTACTACTAAATTATTTTAGACTGAATAGGCAAATTCATAGGTAAAATCTAATAATCATAAATCCGGCATAACGACACCTTGTTCTTGAGCTAATTCTATCATGTAAAATTCAAGATAGCCACCAGTTAATAGAAGCCCAACAACAATTCCAATTTCAATTAATGTTGGTTTGATAAATGGAATTAAGTTGATCCTTTTGCTAATAGCTCTTATCAAAATAAAACTCCTAGAGATTCCAAACGAATATGCAACAAGCTCCATTAATCCAAAAGGAGATAAGAAAAGAATTGAAAGTGGTGGAATATCTTCAAGTTGGGGAGCAACAACAATTATCGAGGCAAAGGCAAATCCCGTAGACCAAGCTGAAAAAAGTCCCCATGCAACTCCAAATCCAGGGATAAACATGGGTAATGCAATAGTTACGTTGTGAGCAAAGATTCCAATAGCATCAATATCAGATATCAGTTCTTCAAACTCAGACATGAAGATATTGGCTTCATCTTCACTAACTGAAGACATAGAGCCAATTTGATAAGCAGCAGCAAAAATTCCCATAAAAATGAAAAATGTGATTATTCTTACTTTATTCACAATAGCATTTCTTGTACACAATATTTGAGGGTTAGTATAGGCGCAGATTTAATTAAACCAAATTATATTTTTTTGTATGAAAAAGGAATTATCCTTTGCATTAAACTATGCATTAAACAAAGGATTCCAAATTCATCCAGATGCTTTTAAAATATTAGAAAATGTAGATGTAAAAAAATTAGAGAGGATAATAAAGGAAATAGTAAGACAGAAAACAAAACAAAAACTATTTCAGATTAACCAGGATGATTTAGAGACTTATCTCGGAATTAAGGAGGACTTGACACTTCAAAATGAAATCAAAGTGATATTTGAACCAACCAACAAGATAACATCAGGTGAAGGAGTTAAAGGTTATAATGCTTTATTTTCAAGTCGTTTTAACAAACTTAAACGAATTATTTCAGATAGACCAGAATCAAGATTATTGAAATCTGCAGCATTAGTTAAAACTACAAAAAATGATGATGATGTTTATGTATGTGGTCTTGTATCAGTCAGAAGTACTGAAAGAAATATCACAAAATTGGTTCTTGAGGACCCTTCAGGCTCATTTGAAGGAATTGTTTTTGATAATGAGCTGCAAAAGACTGCAGGAACTCTTCTAATTGATCAATTTGTAATGGCAAGAGTAGGTTTAGCAAAGAATTCAGGATATATAATCAAAGATTTGATCTTGCCAGATATTCCAGAACAGGTCAAAAACAAATCAGAGACTGAAGCATACGCAGTATTTCTTTCAGATTTGCATATTGGAAGTAAATATTTCATGGAGGAGGAGTTTGCAGAGTTTATTTCATGGATATCTAGTCCTGATCCAACTGCTAGAAAAATTCGTTTTGTCCTAATTGGTGGAGATGTAGTTGATGGGGTTGGAATTTATCCAAATCAGAATAAAGAATTGATTTGTTTAACCATTCAAGAGCAATTAAAAAAGGTAGAGGATTTGATTGATAAAATTCCAAAAAATATAAAGATTGTCATTATGCCTGGAAACCACGATCCTGGAAGAAGGGCATTGCCACAACCTGCTATACCAAAAAAATACAATTCAGGTTTATGGGATAGAGAGAATGTGATAATGGTTGGAAATCCTGCGGTAGTCTCATTGAATGGTGTAAGAGTAATGATGTTTCATGGACAAAGTATTGATGATATAGTAAAAACCACACCTGGATTAAGTTATGATAAACCAACAAATGTTATGAAACACCTTCTTAGAGCAAGACATTTGAGTCCAATTTATGGCAGTCAGACACCAATAGCACCTGAAATAGAGGATTTTTTAGTTATTGAGGATATTCCAGATATTTTTCATGTTGGACATGTTCATAGAGCAGAGTTAGATATGTACAAAGGAATTTTGTTAATTAATTCAGGTTCATGGCAAAAACAAACTCCTTTTCAGGCAAGTGTAGGAATGACTCCAAATCCAGGAATAGCTATTATGGTAAATTTGAAAACTTTCCAAGTTTTTCATGAAAATTATAGTTCAAACTTAAATAATATCTTGCAAAGTTAGCTCGTTTTTGAAGGATTTTTTTATCATTTCAGATGAGACCGTAAGTTTGTATTTTTTAGTTCTACCATGTATTCCTTGATGGATAATTCGTCCGGAAATAATTCCAGACATTTCAATTTCACTTAGCATTTGTGTGACTCTTCTTTGAGTAAGTTCATTGCGTCCTACTATTTTACAGAGATTTTTGTATGATGAATAAATCTCTCCTGTAGATGATCCATTTGCTTTCATTATTGCAATAATCACTAATTTTTCATGAAGTGGGTATGATTTTAGGGATGTTTCCTCTTTATTTTCCTCAATTTTTTGAGTTGCTTCTCTAACATGCTCAATTGTAACCTTGTCAGATTGTTGTCTTTCTGCAATTTCACCAGCAACGCGAATCAAATCGATTGCTCTACGAGCATCGCCATGTTCTCCCCCTGCAAGGGCTGCACATAGATTTAAAGCTGGTTCTTCAACTGAGTTCTCTATAAATGAATCATGAATTCTTTCTTCAAGAATTTTTTTGATTTGTTCTACATTATAATTTGTAAATACAATCTCTTCTTCACCAAGACTACTGATTACCCTAGGATCAAGTTTTTCTTTGAATGTTAAATCATTTGAAATTCCTACCAAAGTCAAAGATCCTTGTTTTAGACGTTCATTTGCTCTCGTAAATTGATATAAAATATCTTTACCTGTTTTCGCTATTAATTGGGCAAGATAATCAATCTCATCAATTACAAAAATGGCATTAAGTTTGTCTTCATCAATTTTATTTAGTAGTCTCTTAAAGACCTCACTTGTTGCCAAACCTGTTGAGGGTAATTCCTTTTCAGTCAGGTTTAGTTGCCTGCCTAGATTAACAAGTAAACCATATAGTGTTGTTTCGTCTTTTGAGTTAGAATATATTAATTTAATTGGAAAATTAGTTTTTTCAACTCTTTCTTGGATTTTTGAAAGTACTTTTTTAACTACTAATGTTTTACCTGTCCCAGGTTTTCCATAAACTAGAAGATTAGAAGGTCTAGATTGTTTTAGTATTGGTAATAAGGATTGTGTGACTTGTTCTTGTTCAGAATTTCTATGTAGAATGGTATTTGGAATGTATGTGAAATGAAGAATGTCTCTGTTTTTTATTATAGATTTTCCAGATTCTGCTGCATCAAGCATTCTTTCAATAGGATCAGACATACTCACACACCCTCATTTCCTACCAATGTTATCATATTCATATCTGAATTATGAGGGTATAGTATAGAATAGTAATTGTAGTTTAGTTTGTAATTAATTATTTTTAGTTAGTTTTAGATTTCTAAAAAAAAATAAATAAAAAAAGACAGAGTGGAAATATTGGTGTGTGGGTAAATCTAGTTTTTTGAGTTAACGTTTTTGTTAATGGGATGTTAAGAAATTTCAAAAAAAGCCTATTTTGACCCTTTCATTTCCACTCCAGGCGTTAAGATTGATGTTAACAGTGTTAATACCTTTATTTTGACCCTTTCATTTCCACTCCAGGCGTAAAAGTAATCTATCTTAGAATGTTTAATGATAAACCTGTGTTAATAACAAAAAATAGGTCAGGCGTGGCTTACGCAGTCAATGTTAACAAACTATTTTGTTAACAAACATGATCGGATCTATTGAACTGTTAACATCTGACTTTGTAGATCCGACCGATGGCCAAAAAACGTATTAGAATAGGTATGGAGGATGCAGACGGTGCACGTTATGATATTAAACTAGAAGGCAATGTGACCAGAGAAAAAGTCCTTAAAATATTTGAGATGATGGATTTGATGAATATTGAAGAAGATTTACCAGAAACAATTAATATGGACTCAATTGGCTCTAAAATTTGGTATATTGTGGATAAATTTTTCCCAATGGGCAAATTTACATCCACAAATATTCTTGAAAAATATGAAGATGAATTTAATGAACCTGTAAAACTAAGTATAATTTCTACATATTTGTCTAGATTTTCTTCAAAAGGTAGGGTGGATAGAATTAGGACAGGTCGTGAATGGACTTACCAAACCATTAAAATTGGCCAAAATCAACATTAATTACTTAAGAAATAACCACTTTTCTTACTATTAATCTATCTTTTCCAAGAATTACTTTAACATATTCACCTTTTTGAATATCCATATATTTTCTAAATTGTTTAGGGATTGAAATTGTACCAGCCGAAGTGATTTTTACTAAAACTTCATTTTCCTGTACTGACATATTACCATTATAATTTATTAATATATATAATTTATTAAAATATATAATTAATAATTAAATATAAAATTAGGCCTATTTTACTATAATTAATCTAAAACACTACAAATTATTTTGTAAAAGAACTTATGTGATTGCTGGGTTTAATTCACTTTGTTCTATTTTTGCTATCCCTTTTTTGGTAATTGAATAAGTATATGGCTTAGTTTCAGTATTTCTTTGTACATATCCATCTTCAAATAACTTCTTCATTAATCTTGAAGTATGTTCCCTACTACGTTTTAATGTGATTTGTATATCACGTGATGTCATAGTTTTGTTTGTGATTAAATGCAACACATAATCTATTGGATTTATGTGATTTGGAGGAGGAACGCTAGGCAGAGAAACAGGTTTTTCATGAATAACTTCAGGTTTGTTAGTGTTTTCACTCTTATTTTCCTGAACTTCATTCCTTGCTAATTTTTCTAAGAACTGCTTTAGTTCTAGATTAGGATCTTCTATTTTTTGCTCATTTTCTTGTATTTCTAATGCATCTAGGCGTATTTTCATATCAATTAACTGTTTTTCATAATACTCTAGACGTTCAGATTGTGATGCATCATAGATTTCGCCTCTAGGCTTTACAAATGGACGTACTTTATAGTATGAATACAACCCTACTAATCCAATTAAAAATGCCAAAATCACACCTAAAATTACTTCAGGTTCAGGAATTTCTATTAACATCACAACTTTTACGCCTAAATTGTGATTTATTGTGATTGAACAATATTATTTCACACTTTGGATTGACAAACTCACACATACAATCACAATTATTATCACACCTAATTCAACTTTGTACTTAATTTACTCACACATACATCACATATTACATGCACGACGAACAAGCTTATCAATCACACTAATGACTTCATCTTCTCTTTCAGGAAATATATCACTCTCATTAATCACACTAATTTGTTCGGAAAGTTTGGATATCACATCTATATCATCAGGTAAAAGTATGCCTAAACCACGTAAAAGTATGATTGAGTAATACAATCCAATTAATTTCTCTCTAGATTGTTTAACTTGCCTGTAATAGGCACCTTTTGTTATAGAAAATTTAGATTCTAAAAGATCTTTTTGATTTAAAATAATTTCAATTTGTCGCTCCGTAAACAGAGATTTTTTGATAATTTTACTAATAATATTATTAAATTTGGATTGTTCAATATCGTTCATAGCTATACAAATCTGTATATCGGTATTCCAATTAAACTTTAAAGAGCCATGTACAAATTTCATTTATGGCTGGAAATAAAATTGAGACATTCTTAAACTTAGAATTAAAAAAGAAAAATGCATTACTATTTGTATTAATTGATTCAGAAGTATCAAATTTAGAAGCATCACGCAAGCTAGCTAAAGATGTAGAAAAAATTGGGGCTTCTGCAATTTTAGTTGGAGGTTCTTCCGCGTCTGATCAGATTGAAATGGCTCAAGTGGTTAAAGGTATTAAAAAAGGAATTAAAATTCCAGTAATCCTATTTCCTGGAAACATTACAGGTGTTGTACCTGATGCTGATGCAATATTATTTAGTTCATTAATGAATTCAGAGAATCCTTACTTCATCACACAAGCACAGGCCTTAGGTGCTCCAAGTGTTCTTAAATTTGGTTTAGAACCACTTCCAACCGCTTATTTAGTAATAGGAGATGGAACATCTGCTTGGTTTGTTGGTTCAGCAAGAGGAATTCCATTTGAAAAACCAAAAATTGCTGCTGCATATGCTCTTGCAGCACAATTTCTTGGAATGAGATTTGTATATTTAGAGGCGGGCTCTGGTGCAAAAACCAATGTTACACCTGAAATGGTCAAGGCTGTAAGACATGTATTTAATGGCTTTCTGATTGTGGGAGGGGGAATTAGAGATGTTAAAACTGCTCAAAATTTGGTTAAAGCAGGAGCTAATGCTTTAGTTATTGGAACATTCCTTGAAAAAGGTGGAAGTATTAAAAAACTAGAGCAAATATCAAAAGCAATTCAAAAAAAGTAAGTAATAGAACAATTATCATGTCTGAAAACAATGCAATTTCCCGTATCAATGGTATTAAAATGCCTGATTATTATCGTGAATACTACTCAAATCTTTCATCTGATACATATTCTATCTTTGAGCATGCAGCAAAAGCAAAATCTAGTCTAGTTGATTCTTCAGGAATTATTGAGCCAAAAATTGCTTTTGATTTAGCAGACAGAGTTGCTAAAATGCACGAAATCGATATTGCTGAACCACTCAGAGAAATACTAAAAATAAATGGAAAAGAACTCTCAGCATTAATTCTTTCAAAAGAAATTGCATTAGGAAAATATTCATTACAAAATGCATCTTTAGAAGAGAAGTTAGATCTTGCAGTTCGTGTTGGGTTAGCAATTGTTACAGAAGGTGTCACGATTGCACCATTACAAGGAATTAATGAAGTCAAAATTAAGAAAAATAAAGACGGTACAGAATACCTTTCTGTTTCGATCGCAGGGCCTATGCGTTCAGCAGGAGGTACAGAATCTGCTGTAACAATGCTAATTGCAGATCATGTTAGAAAAATTGCTGGATTATCAAAATTTCAAGCTAACTCTTTTGATGATGAAACAGGCAGATTTGTTGAAGAATTACGAATCTATGAAAGAGAAGCAAGTAGCTTTCAATTCCATATTTTAGATGAAGATATTGAACGTGTCATATCTAATCTTCCTGTAGAACTAGATGGTGTGGATACTGATCCTTATGAGGTTGTAAATCACAAAGGTATGACTCGTATCAAAACTGATAGAGTTAGAGGAGGTGCATTACGTGTTTTAAATGATGGATTAATTGGACGCTCTAAAAAACTACTAAAAAGAATTGAATTATACAATCTTGATGGATGGGAGTGGCTTAATGATCTTAAAGGTGCAGTTCAAACTGGTGATAATCAAGAAGATGCTGCTGCTAAAAGAATGCGAGAAGTAATCACTGGCAGATCTGTTTTATCTATGCCTAACAAATTAGGAGGATTCCGATTAAGATATGGGAGAGCATGTAATACTGGTTTCGCGGCAGTTGGGATTCATCCTGTAATTGCTGAAATTCTTGATCATACTATAGTTGTAGGCACACAAATCAAAATAGATATTCCTGGAAAAGGTGCTACTGTTGCATTTGTAGATTCAATAGATACCCCAATTGTTCGTCTGAAAAACGGAGATGTAGTAAAAATTAAAGATGTAAAACATGGATTAGAAATCAAAAATGAAATTAAAAAAATACTCCATTTAGGCGATATATTGATTTCATTTGGGGACTTTCTTGAAAATAATGCTCAACTTGTACCTTCGGGTTACGTTGAAGAATTTTGGATTGAGGAACTAAAACAAAAAATTCAAAAATACGAACCTTATGACCAACATCTAAATCAATTTTTAAGAAAAATACCTACAATTGACGAAGCACTGAAAATCTCTCTTGACTTTCAAATTCCATTACATCCACACTATCTGTATTACTGGGATTGTATTTCATCAGATGAACTTAACAAACTTTTAGAACCCAATAAGGTCAACTCTACATCGATAGAATATCCAATACAAATTAAACAAATTCTTGAAGACTTGGGTGTTCCCCATAAAGTTAAAAATGAAATAATTATTCTTGAAGAACAAGAGGCAAAAATATTCTTTAACCTTTTATTCAGACAAAAACCAATTATCACTGATTTATCAGTCCCAAAAATTTTAACACAAACATCTGGCATTAAAATAAATAATAAATTCTCAACCTCAATTGGGGTTAGAATAGGAAGACCTGAAAAAGCAGCTGCCAGACAAATGAAACCTCCAACACATGTGTTATTTCCAATTAGTGATAAAGGTGGCCCTACTAGAGATCTTCTCAAGGCATCTAGAAATGAACATTTCTTTGCTGATATTTTTAATAGACACTGTAATCAGTGCAATCAACCTTCTATTGGTATAAAATGTTCCATTTGTGGTACAAAAACGACAATTACTTACAGATGTACAAATTGCAGAGATGATCTAATTGAGCCATTCTGTCATAAATGTAAACGTAAAGCACCAACTCATTCACATAAAGAATTTCCATTAAAAAAAAGATTACTTTTAGCTCAAGAAAAAATGGGGCTTCGTGCAAAAGAACCATACAAAGGAGTCAAAGAATTAATCAACCAAGATAAAATTGCTGAACCTCTTGAAAAGGGACTTGCACGCCAAAACTTTGGACTAACAACATTCAAAGATGGAACTGTTAGATTTGATGCAACAAATTCCCCACTAACTCATTTCAAACCATCATGGATAGGAACCTCTATTAAAAAATTAAAACAACTTGGATATTCTTATGATATTGATGGAAAACCTCTTGAGCACATGGATCAGATCATTGAGATTCGTATGCAAGATGTGATAATACCATATGAAAGTGGAAATTATCTAGTATCTACTTGTAAATACATAGATGTTCTTTTAGAAAAATTTTATGGTCACTCTTCATTTTATAATGTTCAAAACTCTAAAGATCTAATTGGACATCTAATAATTGGTTTAGCGCCACATACTTCTGTTGGAATAGTTGGACGAATAATTGGATTTACAGAAACACATGTTTGTTTTGCAACACCTAATTGGCATTCTGCAAAAAGACGAGATGCTGATGGTGATGCTGATTCAATCATGCTTTTAATGGATAGTCTTCTCAATTTCTCAAGACAATTCCTTTCCGATAGAATAGGTGGATTAATGGATGCACCATTACTTATACAACCACTTGTTTTACCACATGAATCTCAACCACAAGCTCATAACCTTGAAGTTACAAAATACCTCTCATTAGAATTCTTTGAATCTACACTCACTAAGATTAAAGCATCAAATGTTTTATCTGTTGAAATTATCAAAACACGACTTGAAACTGAAAGACAATTCTATGACTACTTTTTCACACATCCAACTTCATCTTTGACCGCTTCAAAATCACGTAGTGCATATTCAACGCTTGGTTCTATGCTTGATAAATTTGATATGCAAGTAAAAAATGCTGAATTAATTAATGCAGTAAACACTTCCGAGATTGTTTCAAATGTTATCTCAACTCATCTTGTTCCAGACATTATGGGAAATCTCAGAGCATATGCAAGACAGAACTTCAGGTGTACTGGTTGTGGAAAATCATTTCGTCGAATACCTCTTATCCAAACTTGTTATTGTGGTCATAAATTAATTCCTACAATTACAAGAGGCTCTGTTGAAAAATATCTTAAACTTGCAAAAAGACTTGTAGAGAAATATAATGTAGGAGAATATCAAAAAGGAAGAATCCATGCTTTGTCAGATGAAATTGAATTAGTATTTGGTAAGAGTAAAGGAGATCAATCACTTCTTACTGATTATGACTAAATTTATCTCAGTTTGACATATTCATAAGCACCTAGCTTATTATCAAAACAAAATTTTACTTTTTGAAAGTCCTTTCTGAAATTTTTTACTTTAGAAAGTATCTTTTTTGGATCCTTTTTATCAATTACAACTTGTTTTATGAAAGATGCAATCTCTTCCATCTCATTCTTTTTCATTCCAAGTCGCGTAATTTCAGAAACCCCTAATCTAATTCCACCTGGATGGAAATAGTTTCTTCCTGCTTTAATATCTCCTGGAATAAGTTGTCTGTTTACTATGATGTTAGCTTTTTCTAAATTAGCTTCTACGTTACCACCATCAGAATAATCTAAAACATTTACTGCAATCTGATGTGATTCTGTAAATCCTCTTCTTTCTCCTAATACTTTGAATCCTATATCATTAAGAGCTTCTGCAAGCACCTTTGCATTTTTTATAACCTCAACTGCATATTTTTTTCCAAATTCTAAAACTTCTGTAAATGCTACAGCTTTTCCAGCCATATGATGAATATGATGACTACTAGTAAGACCAGGAAATGTTGCTTTTTTAATTACTTCTTCGTGTTTTTCAGAACCTAAAACTAAACCTCCTTGAGGTCCAAACAAAGTCTTATGAGTACTCATAGTCATAGTATCAGCTCCCTCTCGTAAAGGATCTTGAAATTTGCCACCTGCAATTAATCCAGCAACATGAGCTGCATCATAATTAATATGTATATCATAACTTTTTAGAAAATCTGATAATTCTTTGACTGGATGTGGAAACAAAAACAATGAACCACCAAACATTGCCATCTTTGGAACTCGATTCTCTTTTTTAAGATCTTTTATCTTTTGTTTTGTTTTGTCAATATCAATTGTCATTTCTTCTGCATCAAATGGATAGAATTCGATTTCTAATCCGTGAACTAAACCTGCAGTTCCCGAATGTTCTTTTTTACCATGAGAAATATGTCCACCAGCAGGTATTGATGGTGCTAACATTACATCACCTGGATTAGTAAAAGCAGAATATACTGCCAAATTCGCAACTACTCCTGAAATTGGTCTCACGTCAGCAAATTGTGCTTTGAATAATTTTTTGGCTAGTTTCATACATTCAAATTCAACATCATCAATGTATAGACAACCAGCATAAACCCGTTCTCCAGGCCATCCTTCAGCATATCTATTACCAAAATCAGAAATTATTGCCTCTCTAACAGCTGGACTTGGAATATTTTCACTTGCAATTAATGGAATTGAATTTTCAAACCATTTATGATGTTCCTTCAATTTTGTAAAAATTTTATCATAAGATTTTTTATTTGCTGATTTGACCATGTTTTGCAACTTAATTTTCCCAATTTAAAAACACCGATGTTATACTGATTTCATATCATCTGATCTGGAAGGTATAAAAGGGGAATTAGAGGTTTTCCCATCTATGGGTATGCAAGCTACATCCAAAGGAACTATGCCAGTTGTATTACTAAAAGAAGGCGGTTCAGAAACTAAGGGTAGAGATGCTCAAAAGAATAATATTGCTGCAGCCAAAATTATTGCTGAAATCGTTCATACTAGTCTAGGTCCACGAGGCATGGATAAAATGCTAGTTGACTCATTAGGTGATGTTACTATAACTAATGATGGTGCAACCATCTTAAAAGAAATCGATGTTCAACATCCAGCTGCAAAAATGCTGGTTGAAATTTCCAAAACTACTGATAATGAAGTAGGAGATGGTACAACCTCTGCAGTTATCTTAGCAGGTGCCTTGCTTTCACAAGCTGAATCATTAATAGATCAAGATGTACATCCAACAATCATAGTTGATGGTTATAGAAAAGCTGCACGAAAAGCAAAGGAATACCTTGAAAACATCGCAGATAAAATTTCACCAAATGACAAAACTATTCTAAATAAAATTGCAAAAACTTCAATGCAAACTAAACTTGTAAGAAAAGACTCAGATCTACTTGCCGATATTATTGTAAAATCAGTATTGGCTGTTGCTGAAAAGAATGGTGAAAAATATGATGTTGACATTGATGATATTAAAGTAGAAAAGAAAGCAGGAGGATCAATTAAAGATTCAATGATTATTCAAGGTATTGTTCTTGACAAAGAAATTGTTCATGGAGGAATGCCAAGAAGAATCAATGATGCTAAAATTGCATTAATTAACACCGCATTAGAAATTAGTAAGACTGAAACTGATGCAAAAATTAACATTTCAAACCCTCAACAACTAAAATCATTTCTAGATGAAGAAAATAGAATGTTGAAAACAATGGTTGACAAAGTAATTGGTTCTGGTGCAAATGTAGTTTTATGTCAAAAAGGACTTGATGACATGGCTCAACACTATCTTGCAAAAGCAGGAATCATTGCTGTTAGAAGAATTAAGGAAAGCGATCTTACAAAATTAGCAAAAGCAACAGGCGCAAGAATAGTTACAAATCTTGATGATCTTTTTGAAAAGGATCTAGGAAGTGCTGAACTTGTTGAAGAAAGAAAAATTGAAGAGGATAAATGGGTGTTCATTGAAGGATGTAAACATCCAAAATCTGTTACATTACTTTTACGCGGAGGTTCACAAAGAGTAGTAGATGAGGTTGAACGTTCTGTTCATGATGCATTAATGGTAGTAAAAGATGTAATTTTAAAGCCTGAAATTGTTGCAGGTGGAGGTGCTCCTGAAACATTCGCTGCAACAAAAATTAGAAACTGGGCTAAATCTTTAGAAGGAAGAGAACAATTAGCTGCAGAAAAATTTGCCGATGCATTAGAAGAAATTCCATTAACGTTAGCTGAAAATGCTGGAATGGATCCAATTGATACACTAACACTTCTTCGTTCTAAACAACAGAAAGGAGAAAAATGGACTGGAATTGACGTAATGAAAGCAAAGATTGGTAATATGAAATCTAGTGACATTATTGAACCACTTGCAGTTAAACTTCAAATTGTTTCTGCAGCAGCAGAAGCTGCATGTATGATTCTTAGAATAGATGATGTAATTGCTACACAGAAATCTAGTGGAGGACCACCTGGTGGTGGAGAAGGAATGCCTGGAATGGGTGGAATGCCTGGAATGGGTGGAATGCCTGGAATGGGTGGAATGCCTGACATGGGCGGAATGATGTAAATTATTTTAAAAATTTTTCAAAAGTTTATTTGATTACTGTTTTTACGAACAACATTGAGTAAAACAACATTAAAAATGCTTACTGGATTCAAATATGTTTACTTAATAGTGTTTTTTGCATTACTTGCTGGCTTCTTTCATCCAATTATTACAAATACAAGATTCGATAGTGTGATTAGTGGCGTTTTCATATTGTTTATAGGTCTTGCAGGTGGAATTTTATTGTACAAATCTACAACAACTGAGAATAAAACAATGATGTTTCTAGGCGGAGGATTTGGTCTAATAACTATTTCATTATACTATGTCTTTCAGTTTACTGGAAGAATCTAGACATCAAAGTATAGATAAAATTCATGTGGATGTGGTCTAATAGCTATTTCACGTTGATCTCTTCTTTCTAATTCTATAATCTTGTCAATTACATCATTAGTGTAAATTGGGCTAAGGAATTTTCTGTCACATTCAAGTTCATCTAATGCCTCCCCTAGGCTTTTTGGAAGAACTCCAATTCCTCTTTTAGCTCTGTCTGATTTAGTCATCTTGAAAATATCATCACGAATTTGTTCTCCAGGATCTATCTTCTTTTTAATTCCATCCATTCCTGCTGCTGTTACTGCAGCAAATACAAGATATGGATTTGAAGAAGGATCAGGCGCTCTAAATTCTAGTCTTTTAAGATTTGAATATTGCTTTCCTTTAAGATGTTTTGGAACTCTCACAATAGCAGAACGATTTCCTGAACTCCATGCAATGTATGCCGGCGCTTCATATCCTGGAACTAGTCTATGATATGAATTGGTAGTAGGATTGCCAAATGCAGATAGTGCCTTTGCATGATTGATTATTCCACCACAAAAATATCTTCCAATTTGACTTAATTCTATCTCGTCATCTGGATCAAAAAATGCATTTTCCTTTCCTTTCCATAAACTAACATTAACATGCATTCCAGAACCTGCATCCATAGCAACTGGTTTTGGCATCATTGTTGCAACTTTTCCATATTTTTGTGCAACATTTTTAATTACATATTTGTACGATTGTGCAGCATCTGCAGCATTTGTCATTTGATCATATCTGATATCTATTTCACATTGTCCTGCAGTTGCAACTTCATGATGATGATTGTCACATAATATTCCAAAATTTTGGTTGAGAATATTCACACATTCATTTCTATATGGTGTAAGTGTATCTGATGGTGTACTTGGATAATATCCTTCTTGCAATCCCATTGGATATCCGTCTCCAGATTGACTCCATGGAGCTTCCTTTGATTCAATTGAATATGATTGTCCTTTATATGGTGTCAAAACATCCCAATGTACCTTATCAAATACAAAAAACTCCACTTCTGGTCCCCATGTACTAAAATCAAAACCCTGAGTTTTGACGAATTCCTCTGCTTTTTGAGAAATTCCTCTTGGGTCTCTTGATAATCTTCCTCTGTTTTCTCCCCAATAGATATCACAAAGAAGCCTAGCAGTTTTATTTTCAGTCATCCAAGGAATTATTGCAAATGTATTTGGATCTGGTTTTAGTAATAGATCTGAGTCATCTATTGTTGTAAAACCCACAATAGATGAACCATCTAATTTTGGTAATCCGTCTCTCATTTGTTCTGGGGTAAAAGTATTTGCTGAAATTGTTGTATGGTGAAAATGACCTGTAAGACCAGTAAATTGTAGATCAATAAATTGAATGCCTTCATGCTGAATTCTAGCGAAAACTTCATCAGGCGAATATGTTACTTGAATCGGTTTACCGTGACTGACTTTATAGGGCAACTTTATTCTTCAATCAAACACAAATACATCCATCATTTAAGGATTAGGTAAGAAATGTCAGAATCAAGTCAAATTGATATTAACTCATTACATCACATAGTTTTACGAGAAACTGAAAGTGATTCAATTTTAGAAATTGATCCAACTTTTTACAGAAATCTATCTGATTTTATTGGAAATTTGAGAAAACAAGAATTTGATGGTACAGAAAATAAAATTAAAGATACTATGATAGAAATGGCAATTGAACTTACATCATTGCTAATCAAAATCAGACTCGAGAAAATTTTAAAATCTTCTGATTTGGAAATTAGTCATCTTTTAGATGAAGAAAAATTCATTTTTGATTCACAAGAGAATGAGCAAGAAAGAATTGAAATGATAATTTCTGCAATCATAAATGGAAAATCAAAATTTCTTGAATCATTAGCTCAAAACCATAAAACAAAAAAAGTGGTTATAAGATTTCTCAATGAGGTAGATGAGATTGTTGGTGCTGACCTTGAAAAATATGGTCCTTTCAGGACTGAAGATATAGCTACAATTCCATATGAAAATGCTCAGGCCTTAATTGCTAAAAATATTGCAACTAAGGTTCATTGGGAAGATTAGGTAAAAATTATGCCTTTTTCTTTGATATTGCATGTCCCATACAGGCGTTGACGTAATTGATTTTTTATTTTACACAATTTATCCAGTAATTGGGATTTTTGTTGTTGAAATTATAAGCAGATTAGTTAAATCTCCAAAATGGATAAAGCTATGGATTCAAGCAGTTGTATCTATTGGTTTTGGAGTTTATTATTGGTTTATTTTACCACCACCACAAAATTTCCCATTAACTGCGATGGTAATGTTTGCACTTGCAATAGCTCTCATTTATCAAGGGAGACGCGCAAAAATTTCTCCTGATAAAAGTCCTTACTGATTTTTAAAATCTGCCAAAAATACGTTTGAAAATATTTGGTTTGTCTCGTCCACCATCTCGTATGACTTTTTTTTCACCAAATCTTTTTGCTCTAATTTGATTGAGTTTTACACATCTATGCTCTTCAGGAAGTCTGTGTTCTGCACAAAATGGATCTTTACAATAATTACATTGAAATGGCAAATCTGTCAAGTTACCACAATATGCGCAATTTTCTGCTTGCATGATTTTATTTATTATTTTTCTTTTAATAAAGGTGCCATATTTCTTTTGAAATTTCGTAATGTCTAAACATTTTTACAATGTAAAGGACAAAATCCTTGTGTTATCTAATATGATTAAAGGTAAAGTTGCAATAATAACTGGTGCCAGTAGTGGGATTGGATTTGCTACTGCTTTGACCCTGGCAAAAGCAGGTGCTAAGGTTGCAATAGGAGCTAGAAGAGTTGATAGATTAGAGGATCTTGCAAAAAAAATCTCTACTAATGGAGGAGAAGTTTTTTATCAAAAATTAGATGTAACGCAAAGATCTGAATGTGAGAATTTCGCTAAAGCAGTTTTAGATAAATGGGGTTCTATTGATATTCTTGTAAATAATGCGGGTTTGATGCCTTTGAGTTTCTTCAAAAGTCTCAAAATAAATGAATGGGATAGAATGATTGATGTAAATATCAAGGGCGTATTGTATTCTACAGCTGCGGTAATCTCACATATGAAAGAGAAAAAATCAGGCCATATTGTAAATCTTTCATCAGTAGCTGGAAGAATTGTTTTTCCTGCAGGTAGTGTTTATTGTGCAACAAAACATGCTGTTGCAGCATTTACTGAGGGATTAAGGCAAGAATTTAGTGTACGTTCCAACATTAGAGTAACTAGTATTGAACCTGGAGTTGTTGCAACAGAACTTAATGATACAATTACTGATGAATCCTTACAAGGATTTATAGAAAATACAAAAAAGATGGAAGCATTACAAGCAGAAGATATTGCAAATGCAATTTTATATGCTGTTGAGTCACCACCACATGTTAATGTAAATGAGATTTTGATAAGACCTACAACACAAGAACGTTAAATTGTCAAGTATTCCACATGTTGTTATATTAGGTGGGGGTTTTGGTGGACTTTCATCAGCCCATGAACTAAGAAATTCACTTTCTTCATCACAAGTAAAAATCACAATAATCGATAAAAAAGACTGGTTCATGGTAGGATTTGCAAAATTATGGATAATGAATGGAACTAGGACTTTTGAAAATTCTATTGGTTCACTTAATGAATTACCAAAAAAAGAAATTAATTTCATTAAAGATGAAATTTTAGCAATTGATCTTCAAAATAAAAATGTAAAAACTATATCTCAAAATATTTCTTATGATTTTCTAATTATTTCAATGGGATCTATATTGGCCCCTGAAAGAATTCCTGGATTAAAAAATAACGGATTAAATCTGTATGATCATAATCAACTTCTAGAAATTCATGATAAATTAATGAGTATAAAATCTGGAAAAATTGCTATATGTATAATGGGAATGCCTTACAAATGTCCTCCCGCACCATTTGAGGCTAGTCTATTAGTAGATTCCATGCTTAAAGAACGTGGAATACGAAATTCCATTCAAATTGATTTTTACAGTCCAGCTCCTATTACTTTACCAGCAGCTGGTCCTGAAGTAAGTAAACAAATTCTTGAACTAGTAAATTCTGAGAAAATTATTTTTCATAATTCTTGCAAAATAAAATCTGTAGAATCTAACAAACTTATTTTTGAAAACAGTAAAGCTAACTTTGATTTGCTTTTATTTATTCCTCCACACATTGCTCCCAAAGTTATTTATGATTCTAGTTTAGCTAAAGAACCTGGATTTATTCCAATTGACAGAGATTGTAAAACATCTTTTGAAAATGTATTTGCAATAGGTGATGTTACTAGTATGTCTGTTACAGAAACCATGACAGTTCCAAAAGCAGGAGTTTTTGCAGAAGGAGAGGGAATAACAGTTGCCAAAAATATAATTTCAAAAATTCAATCTAAAGAAGAACTAACCTTATTTGATGGAAAAGGTGGATGTTTTATAGAATCGGGTAAAGAAACAGCATCAATTCTTGAAGTTGATATGTTTTCACAATCTAAACCTTCAACAAATCTCTCAGAATCTACTTCTGATAATCTTTCTAAAAAAATTGAATTTGAAAAAGAACGAATGACAAAGTGGTTATGACTCATCTGATCTGTTTTTATCTTTTGAAAGATGTTCTAAGATAGCTCTTACCTCTATACTCAATTCATGAGTATCTTTTGATAGACTCAGTTTTTCTGGAATACTATTTTTAAAATCAGCATCTTCCAACTCAATACTTCTTTTTTGAATACAATCAAGATGATCCTTGTCAGTAGCGGAAATTTTGTGACAAATATTACAAAGTTTCAATAATTATGTTAAACAATACGACGATTTAATAATTTCATTTTATGCCTCTGAAACAAGGGATCGTAGTCTAGCTTGGTATGATACTAGTCTGGGGGACTAGTGGTCGCAGGTTCAAATCCTGCCGGTCCCATCACACTCTTAAAATTTTCAACAATTTTTCAAAACTTTCCCTAGATTTTTCTTCCTTATATTGTCTCAAAATACTAATAAGTTGTTCTTTAGATGGATTTTTGTAAATTTTTTGGGCTTTTTTTGCAAATCCCGAACCAATGAAGAATGCTTGAGTGATTGATGTAACGTTAGATGGTCTTCTATTAATGCTAGAACTTTCAAAATCAATTATGGTTGATTTTATTTTTCCAACTATAACATGTTTAGAAATATTGCTTAATTCTCCATGATCAAAACCAATTTGATCTAATCTATAGCAATCTTCTAAAATTTTTCTAATTGTAGATTTTAATTTTTTTGCACTACCTGTACCTTTTAAGGAATCTATCCATTCATTAATTTTAATCCCTTCAAGATATTCCATTACTAAAAAATTTTTACTGACATCAATCATTTTTGGTCCAACATTTACTGAATTTACAAGTTTTAGTAAAACTGCCTCACTCCTCATTTCTTTTCTTTGAGAATCTGTTCTTCGAATTTTTAATGCAACTTCTTTGGTTCCTTTTTTTGCAAGAACAACGACTCCAACATACCCCTTTCCCAAAACTGCTGTTTTTCCAAGAGTTGTAGAACCTACTAATGCAATTGATTTTATTTTTAATTTTTCTAGTTCTACAATTCTTGATTTTATTTGTCTAGAAGTGGCTTTTGGGTATCCAAGAATTTTTGAGTATGGTTCATCAACAAACCTCTTAATTGAAATAAAGAAGTGTGCCATCTGTTGAAATCAGTTCACTTGCAGTCTCTTTAATTGATTTGCTTAAATTTTTATTTCCTACTGATATCTTAAAACCTTTTTTAAAATCTGCTTGAAGACCTTTTGGTATCCCTATATGGAGATTCTTTTTCAAAAATTCTGTCATAAAATTTACTGCCTCGATATGTTTTCTTTTTTCTAATGAGATTATCTTTTTATTATTTCCAATCCACAAAAGTTCCGAATTTTGAAGATTTTTAGAAATAAAACTTTTAGAGCTATCTTCTCTAAAAAATTCTGGTCCGTTTTTTGAATATATTCGACTGATTTTTGTAGATTCTAAGAAGAAAAATAAATAGATTTCATTTTGGTGATCTATATGAGGTTTGCTTCGTAAAACTCTAAATCCTCCTAATTCTAATTGTATTGACAATGATGATGTGACTCTTTTAATTTGCCCCCATATTATATCTGGACTTCTAGTTTGATAACTAAATTTAATCACTAGTAAATTATTCCAATATTTTTTTGATATTCGTGATTTTTTACTTTTGAAGAAATCTATTTTTGTTTTTTCTTTGAATGCTCTGCAAACAAGAACAAATTTTCCAATATTTTCATCAGAAATAGCTGCAGCCAAATTTCTATTGTTATCAATGGGATCTATGATTACGATAGATGTTTCAAATTTTTTCAATGTTTTTCCAATAACTTGATTTTCTTTAATTGCTGATATTGATTTAATAACATTTTCAAAACTCCCAAAATATAAAATTAAAACTTCTGAAACATATCCACTGAATCCTTGTTTTGCAATCTCTGCACCATAAATTCCATTTAACTTAAGAAATGTTTTAAGAATTCTAACATCATTTTTCATTTTAGATGTTAATGATTTATTCATAAATTTTGTATGAAATGTTGATCTATCTGCAGCACTTTTCCACTTTCCAATTTTTACATCATAAAATGGTACTACATTGATCTTAGTGTTCTTAATTCTAGCTTCAACATATGGATGTTGTGAATATCTAACATAAGGAGAATATTTTTTTAAGGAATCAAAACCAATTTTCTTAGAAATTTTTCCAAACTTTTCTTCTGATGTATTTTTCTTAAATCTAATGAAAATATCAATGTCCGCATCTTTTGATAACCATGTACCTTTTGCAAATGAACCTCCAAATTCTAATCCTATTACTTCTGGAAATTTTATGATTTCTTTTTGAATTAAATTAAATGCCAATTCTGCAATTCCTTTTTTCGTTTTTTCAAGCGATTTAGATGGAATTACAGTCTTAGAAATTGCGGAGATTATATTTTTCTTCATTTTGCATTTATTTCCACTAAATCCAAATAAATTGGTCCTTTTGATGTTAATTTACTTTTTTTCAATTTTATGCTGACTATCTCTTGTATGCCAAAATCTACCATTTTTCGATTTTTTAGTTCGTTTGTTATATTACCGATTTTCTTTTTAATCCTAAATACTGTAATATGAGGCTTGAAAGCTTTATTCGAAGAAAATCCCAATGGTTTTAATACTTTTTCCACCTTCTTTGATAATTCAATTAACATATTTCCTCCATTTTCATCTGTACCAATCCAAATTATTCTTGGGAATTCAGGTCTTGGAAATACACCTACACCTTTTAGATTTACACTAAAACTTGTAAATTCAATTAAATTAAGAGCTTTGATTATTTTTTTGGATACTTCTTCTGTAATTTCTCCTAAAAATTGTAATGTAAAATGAAAATTATTTGATTCTACAGGCTTTGCATCGATTTTAATGCTATCTTGAAATTTCTTTACAGAATTGATAATTTCATTATTTGTTATTTCAATTGCTACAAAAGTTCGCATTACACCATTCTTCAACGTATCTTTATAATAATTTCCGGTAACTTCATAGACAGGAATTATTTTTGATATATTATGACCAAACTGATAGTATGTTTAACAGGCATGCCAGGCGCTGGTAAATCTACTATTGCAGAAGGATTGAAAGTAAAAGGATATACTGTAATTAATATGGGTAATACTATCCGAGAAGAGGCAAAAAACAGAAATCTTGAACCAACACGAGATAATCTTGGAAATTTAATGCTTGAGCTCAGAGAAAAAAATGGCCCGGGCGCTGTTGCAGAATTAGTTAAATTGCAAATAGATTCCTCAACTGCAGATGTTATTCTAATAGATGGAGTAAGATCAAATGATGAGATTAAGGTACTTCGTAAATTTGGTGATGTAAAATTACTAGCAATTCATGCATCAACAGATGCCAGATTTAATTTTCTACAAAAAAGAGGAAGATTAGATGATCCACAAACAAAAGAACATTTTGAAGAAAGAGATAATCGTGAATTAAATGTGGGTATTAACAATTCAATTGCATTATCTGATTATATAATATCCAATATTGGTTTAACAAAAGATCAATTAATTGAAACTGCTTTCAAAATTATTCAAAGTTGGATTAAATGAATATTCCTAATATTAATTGCAAAATTGAAATGTTTTCATCAGTAAATCCTTCAGAAGATCCTGATAAAATCAAAATGGCAATTTCTAATATTTTACCATATTCTACAATTAAAACTGAAAATTATTCAATTAATGCTATTTCTAAAGAATTACGATCTTTTGAAAAAATTTATGAAACAATTCATAATAATCGCTTTCAAAAAGTCTTTAGTCGTAATTTAGAAAAAAATTTAGAAAATAATACAACATGGTTTTATCTCAACAAACAAACTGCATTTGTTGGAAAAATAGTGATTTGTGAAGAAGCAGAGGAATCTCCATTGGGTCCTATCAAGACAATTCTTACTTCATCAAATATTGATGGAATAATTGATTGGATAGTTTATGGTAATTAAAAAAAATCTAGCTAAAGTAAATTTGTTCTTTTTTGACTTTTTCTAGTATTAATTTATAATCTATCTATCTTCTTACAGCCATAATTTAATTTCTTTTGAAAATTGATACAAATTCAGGTAAAGCAAATGTACTTGTACTTCTTATGGTGAGATCCATTTCTGTTGACATTTCTGTTTTTTCTGGATTAATTTCTATCAATACTGCGTCATTTTGTTTTGCATAAATTGGAAGTATATTTGCAGGTGATACAACTAATGATGTACCAACAATTATCATTAGATCACATTCACTAGCAGAAAACATGGCTTTTTTCCATACATCTTGAAGTAAAGATTCTCCAAACCATACTACATCAGGACGAAGTATATTTCCACAACTACACAATGGTGGTATTTCAATAAATTCTGTGAGGACTTCATCTCTAAATCCACAAGATGAACATTTGATCTTAATGATACTCCCATGTAATTCTAGCACTTGTGTACTGCCTGCTTTCTGATGTAATCCATCAATATTTTGTGTTAAAACCACAACGTCAACATATTTTTCTAGTTCGGCAATTGCTTTATGACCTTGGTTAGGTTGCGCTGCAAAAATATTCTTTCTTCGTTCATTATACCATTCCCAAACTAATCTTGGATTTGTATAAAAAGCGTCTACTGTAGCTAATTTCATTGCATCATAATTTCTCCATAACCCATCTTTTCCTCTAAATGTGGGTATCCCACTTTCTTGTGAAATTCCAGCACCTGTTACAAATATGATTTTTTTAGCATCTCTAATTTGATCATTAATTATTTCAAACATATTTCATTTAATTTCAATTTCTAAAAGATCTCTTGCAGTTATGACTGAATCATGAATTTCTAATGCTTCTTTCAAATGTTCAACCTCATCTTTATATCTAGCAGAAAAATGTGTTAGTACTAAATTTTTTACTTTTGCATTCTTTCCCAAAATTGCTGCTTGCTTTGCAGTAGAATGACATGTATCTTGTGCTTTTTGTTTTTCCTTATCTAAAAATGTTGAATCAAACACAAGATAATCACAATTCTCAAAAAATTTCTCTAATTGATTTGTGGGCATTGTATCACCTGATATTCCTATTTTTTTACCTTGCCGTTTTTCTCCTAACACTTGTTCTGGAGTAATTATTTTATCGTTAATAGTTATTTCATTTCCCTTTTGTAATTTATTCCATAATTCACTTTCAGGTATCTCTAATTCCCTTGCTTTTTTAATATTAAATCTTCCAGGCTTATCTTTTTCTTCAAACAAATAAGAAAATGCTGTTACTGAATGATTTGCTTTAGATGCATAAATTAAGTATTTTTCATTTTCAAACACTTTTCCTTCTTTGATTATATTGATTAAAACAGAAAATGATAATCCAAAATTTAGTACCTTGATATTAGCTGCAATAAATTCTTCAATTCCAATTGGTCCAAAAATTTCTAATGTTTCAGTTCGATGTTGCATAGACATCGTTTGAAGTAATCCAAGAATTCCTATACAATGATCTCCATGTAAATGTGTAACAAACAACTTCATTTTTTTATTCCATCCTAATCCTGATTTCATATATGAAATTTGAGCAGCTTCTCCTGCATCAAACATTAAAATCTCTCCATCTCTTTCTAAACATATACAAGATAATCCTCTATTCTCAGTAGGTTGTGCAGCTGATGTTCCTAGAAATACAAGTTTCATTTAATTAAGATTGTTCTTGTCAAGCTTTTATGTCTATAAATATTATATTTTTTTAATCCGCTTAATTTCAACTTATTGTCTAATTCTTTTTTATACATGATTGCAATTTTTTTTCTTTTAGGCATGATTGAAAAAAATTTATTTAAAATTTCTTGGGGTTTTTCTGATGTTTTTGAAGATGTCCCATAAGGTAAATCAGTTACAATACCATCAAATTTTTCAGATATTTTTGCTAATTCCTGAAAATCAGATTGGATAACTTGTGATTTGTATCCATTCGCCTTTAGATTTTCTTTAGACATTTTACACATTTTTTCATCAAAATCTAACCCAATTGCGTGTATTTCCATAGATTCTGCTTCCAAAAGAGTGGTACCTGTACCACAAAACGGATCACAAACAGTTTCACCTTTCTTTAATCCTAGCAAATTAATCATCACTCTTGTTAGTTTCCAATCTAATTCATGTGGATATTTTTTCACCTTTATTGGTCTTTTTATTTTCTTAACTCGTTTTGAAAACCCAAAAAAGTTTTCTTCATTAGTAAAAATAAGATAAACCGTAATGTCAGGATCATCTAATTTTACTTTTGCATGAGAAAATTTTGATATCATATCTCCCATAGAATTTTCTAATTCTACTACATTAAATTGATTTGAGGATAAATTAATTATTCTACAAACAAACGTCTTTGCATTTTTGAGTACTTCAAAATTATCTTCATCTAAGAACAAACCTGACATCTTTCGTAATATCTGACCTGAGATCTTAACAAAAGTAGATCGTTTTGTAATTTCTTTCCAATTAGTCTTTGATTGAACAATAACTAAATTTGCTATTATCTTTATTTTTGAAAACCTATCATACATTTTTGCTATAGCAATAATTTCATCTGTTGCAAGTTCTAGATAGTCTTTAGATAAAACAAAAAAACTTTCTGGCATTATATTATTGCCCTTGCAATTGTATTAGAGATATCAACTAACGATGTTTTACCTGGAATTGTGTTTGTACTAATAATACTTGTCACTCCTGATTTTTTTATCTTCTTTTCTGCATTATTCATTAAAAGTGCATGTGTACATGCAACATACACTTTTTTACATTTTTGTTTTTTAAGAAACTGTGTAGCTTTGATTATACTCCCTCCTGTACTTATCATATCATCAACTAAAATAAGATCTCTTCCTGTAACTTCTATGTTTTTTGTTTTAATCTCTATCTTACCTGTTTTTCTATCTCGTTTTTTCTCTAAAGCAATATAATCTGAATTAAATTGTATTGCAAATTCTTTTGCTCTTTCTTTTCCACCTTGATCCGGTGATATTACAAGAGGATTTTTTAGGCTTAATTTTTTAAAATATTTGGCAAGATCTGGTATTGCAGACACATTTTTTGTTTTTATGGTGAAATGTTTGAAACCAATAATACTGTGAATATCTACAGCAATTATTTTTGATGCACCTACACCTTTGAATAATTTACCTAAAACTTTCATTGTAATTATTTCCCCTGGTAAAAACTCTCTATCTTGTCTTGCATATCCCATATATGGAATTACTGCGATCACTTCTGAAGAAACTTCTTTTACTTTTGAAATCAATGATAATATTTGAACTAGATTAGTATCTACAGGCGGATTCATTGATTGTACTACGATTGATTTTTTCTTTGATAACCTTCCACTCAAAGTAATCTTACTTTCTCCATCAGGAAAAACTCTGATCTCTGATTTTATAAAATTCGCTTCTAATTTCTTTGATAATCTTTTTGCTAATTTCTCTGATGATTTTCCTGCAATAATAGATAGTTTACTCATCAAAAAAGCGTGATTTGAAGGGATTCTTAAGTTTTGAGAAGATCAATCCTCTCCACTTCCACGACCAATATCTCCAATTCCATACTTATCTATGATTTTGTCTCTTTCGTCACTGAGCTTATTAATTTCACTTATCTCTTGTTTTTCATCTCCTTGATATATAGTTCTAATTGGCCATGGAATTCTAATATCATATTTCTTAAATTCTTCGTACATAATTAGCCTCATCTCAGTTTTAGCTTTGAACTGTGCTCCATAATCCCTTACATAAAGCCACAATGAAAAATCTAAGGATGAATCATTAAATTTGTTAAATCTAACAACAGGTTGGCTAATATCAACATGAATATCTTTATCACATCCACAACTTGGTTTATTATCTTCTAAATACGGACATCGTAATTGTACAACTAGATGTCTTCCTTTATTATCTACAGTTTCTTTCATGGCACGTTTTCCAACCTTTACAAGAATTGCTGCAACTTGTTTAGGATCATTAAGATATGAAACACCTACATCCACAACTGCAGGAACCATCTTAATTTCTTTAGAGTAATTAATGATCTGAGCATTTACTAGTTGTCTTGTAGGGATTATCGCAAATGATTCATTTAGTGCATCTCTAACATATGTTACTCTTGGTGTAATTTTATGTACATAGCCATTATATCCAGTATCAAGCTTGATACGTTCACCTTCAGAAAATATCTTGTCTTTTCGAATCAAAATATATGCAAAATAATTTTGCATTGTCTCTTGTAATGCCAAGCCAATTCCTATAGCTAAACCCCCTGTAGCAGTAGCAAGTACTATCAAATCTACACCCCACCAACTCACTATAGCAATAATCACAGCACCAAAAATTCCTAAAGGTAAAATCTGAGAAATTGTTTTTGGAAGATTTTTTCTTTTTCTAGTTGCATAACCTGGCGGTCTTCCACCTGGTATTATTGGTTCAAATCCTTCTAATCTTTTTTCTTCTCTCCATGTATCTATTGGATAAACTTCTTCTTCTTCTTGCCCTAATCTTAATTTTTTTCCAGATTGATTATCTCCAGAAATACATTTTTCTAAATAATCTGCATATTTCAATCTCTCAGATTTTTTCCACTCTTCAAATGGATTTTTTACTAATTGCTCATAACTTCCAATTGGTAATCCTTTAGTGGTTCTAAATTCTTCAAGGAATTTTCTCCCATCTTCTGTTTTGAGATTTTTTTCAAAGTCTTCATCAGAAATATCTTCTGGTGTTTTTTTTGGTGGAACCCATTTGAAAAATTTATGAAATAAATCACCATTATCATCAAGAAAACCTCTCATATCTTTCCACTCTTCAAAATCTTCTCGTTCCAGAATAGATTTTGATCGTTTCGTAATCATGATAGGGATTAGATGGGCAATTGAATATCCAATTACCAATATGTTAATTGTATTTAGAATCTTTGAAAAAGTTTTAGCAGGAGTTAAATTTTTCTCATTTTTTCCTATTATTATCTCCCCATCTAGATTTGTTATAACTGCATCCTCAGAATTTGATAATATTTTATCATTAAACAGATCAAAAGATTGTATGTATACATTCATGCTAGTTATCAAAATAATTGCAAAAAAAGGTAAAACTCCAACCCGAACAAACCTTGAAAGATGAGGTCTTGCATAGCTGAATTTTTGAGTCCTTACCCAGTTTGAAAAAAAACGATATACTAAGACAATTCCTACAATTCCAAGAATTAATACTGTAAAGGCAATCTGTAACGCTTCAGATGAAGCAATTAATTGAAAAACATTCTGAAATACATCTGTTTGTCCTGCAACTGCTCCAATAATTTCATCTTCAGCCATTTATGTTATATGCCGTGTTTTCCAGAATACAAATGTTAACCTCTATTACTAATGAAAATTTTTATAAATTTAAAATTTTTTGTGCCTGAATAATTCTGTAACATTTAACAATGGTAAATGTATTATTAGGTGAGTGACCTATCAAACCACAATTTGGAGTGATTCACCATCTTTAAAATCATACACTCTATCTAATTTTCGGACTATTCCACAAATTCAGAATCTCGGTGATAAAACTCAATTTGAGATGGAAGTTGTGGGAAACGTTTTACCATTTAAAGCAAATAACTATGTTATTGAGCAACTAATTGATTGGAATAATATCCCTAATGATCCTATATTTGTTCTAACTTTTCCTCAAAAAGGGATGCTAAAACCCGAGCATTATAAAAAAATGGAAAGTGCTTTAAAAAATAATTTAGATAAAAAAGAAATTACATCTATCGCAAATGAGATTCGTTTACAGCTAAACCCACATCCTGCAGGTCAAATGGAGCTCAATGTTCCAACTCTAAAAGATGGAACCAAATTATATGGAATGCAGCATAAATACAAGGAAACTTGCCTCTTTTTTCCTAGTCAGAGTCAGACATGTCATGCATATTGCAGCTTTTGTTTTAGATGGCCTCAATTTGTTGGAATGGATGAAATGAAATTTGCAATGCAAGAGGGAGAACAACTTGTTCAATATGTTAGAGAACATCCAGAGATTTCTGATGTACTCTTTACTGGTGGTGATCCAATGATTATGAAAGCAAAAATTTTCTCAAAATATGTTGATACATTAATTGATGCAAAACTTCCAAATCTAAAAACAATTAGAATTGGAACAAAAGCGCTTGCATATTGGCCTTACAAATTTCTCACAGATTCTGATTCTCAGGAAATGTTAGATGTTTTTAGGAAGATTACTGATAATGGATTACATCTTGCATTTATGGCTCACTTTAATCACTTGAATGAATTATCAACTGATGCTGTAAAACAAGCAATAAAGGCAGTACGGACAACTGGTGCTCAAATTAGAACTCAATCTCCTATTCTAGCACACATTAATGATGATGCAGTGATGTGGGCAAAAATGTGGAGTAAACAGGTTCAATTGGGATGTATTCCATATTACATGTTTGTGGTTAGAGATACAGGTGCTCAACACTACTTTGGCATCCCTCTAGTCAAAGCATATCAAATTTTCAAAAAGGCGTATTCATCAGTAAGTGGTTTAGCTAAAACTGTTCGCGGACCAAGTATGTCTGCAACTCCAGGTAAAGTACACATTATTGGAACTGCAGATCTTAGTGATCAAAAAGTAATTGTTTTAAGATTTTTACAAGGTAGAAATCCTGATTGGATACAAATTCCATTTTTTGCAAAGTATGACGAAAAAGCAATTTGGCTAGATGATTTGAAACCTGCACTTACTGAAAAATTCTTCTTTGATGAGGAAATGAAAAATTTTCGAAAATCTAACCCACTTGATGATTATCCAGAATCTTAGAATTAACCTGACTAACTTGACAAATCTATCTTACAAGATAACATTAGTAAACTAATTTACTAAAAATATCAATTGAACCCAGATCAAGTGTTACAGACTATAGAAAATGAAAAGATATCATTCATTGATTTTTGGTTTGTAGATATTTTCGGTGAACTTCATAATGTTGGAATGCCTAGATATGCAATTGATAAAAATAGTTTTGTAAATGGTCTTGAAAAATTAGATGCAAGTTCAATCGTTGGATTCAAAGCAGTAAATAATTCTGACATGATTTTAATGCCAGATCCAAATTCATTTAAGATTCTTCCAAATGAATATGATCCTGGAAATAGAAAAAACGCAAGAATATTTTGTGATCTGTATGATGGTAGTACAAACAAAGAGTCAAGATATAATCGAGATTCAAGAGGTATAGCACAGAAGGCAGCAGAAAAACTCCAAGAGTTTGGATTAACTCATACTAATTGGGGCCCTGAGATTGAATTTTTTGTTTTTGATGCAATCAGCGTTTATCCATCACCCTATGCTGCAACTCATTCTGGAGGCGGATCTGGATATTCTATTGAATCTAAAGAATCACCTTGGGCAAAAGGAAATGTAAGTACTGCAATAGATCTCAAAGAAGGGTACTATCCATCACAACCAAAAGATACACTCAATTCTTTTAGAAAAGATGTATGTGATGATTTATACAATTATTTTGGGATAAAAATTGAAGCGGAACACCATGAAGTAGCAACTTCTGGTCAGTGTGAGATCAATTTAGTTTATGATGAAATGATTGCTATGGCAGATAATGTAATTGCAGTTAAAAATTTGATCAAGGTAAAAGCTAAAAGAAAAAACAAAGTTGCAACCTTTATGCCAAAACCAATTTTTGGTGACAACGCTTCTGCAATGCATACACATCAAAGTTTATGGAATAAAAATACGAATGTTATGTATGATCGTAATGACGACATAGCACAAATGAGCCAAACCGGAAGATATTATGTTGGCGGGATCTTGAGTCATGCATCAGCTCTTTGTGCAATCTCAAATCCTACAACCAATTCTTACAAACGACTTGTTCCTGGATTTGAAGCACCTGTAAATGTTTGTTGGGGATTAGGTAATAGATCTACTGCGATAAGAATCCCCATGTATAATAGAAATCAAGAAAAAAGTAAAAGAATTGAATATCGAGTACCTGATCCAACTGCAAATATCTATCTTTTAGAAGCTGCATTATTATTGGCAGGTTTAGATGGAATAAAAAATAAAATTGATCCTGGTGATCCTGTTGAAGAAAATGTATACAAACTTTCTTCAGAAAAAAAACGAGAATATAATATTGGTTCTTTGCCAGTTTCTTTGAAGGGTGCACTTGATTCATTATGTAGTGATTCAAATTTCTTAGAAGAAGTTTTCACCAAAGATTTTCTTGATGCATATACGGAATTAAAATATAAAGAATATACCGCATTTGCACAAACTCCTACAGCATGGGAAGTTTCAATGTATGCAGATGCATAATATTACTAATTACCATTATCTTTAGTGGAAATAAGTAGAACATTTTTAAAATAAGATTTGTCTTTTTTAGTATTGAAAATAAAATTTTTAATATTATCATTGTTAATTATACCATTTTTTTCTGGAATCGTATTTGCACATACAGTTGATTCTGTTGGTGAATATAGAGTAGAAATTGGTTGGATGAATGAACCAGTTGTTTCTGGAGAAACCAACGCAATTGAATTCTATGTTAGTCCACTTGAACCTACATTAGCTCTGAAAGATCAAGTATTTAAAAATGGAATTCCAGAATTAAAAAAAACAGTAAAAATTCAACTAATATACAAAGATGAAAGTATTATGCTTCCGTTATCTCCTGATCATAATATACCGGGAAAATATTATGCATTTATCAATCCCACAGTTTCTGGATTTTATCAAGCAAACATTTTGGGAATTATTGAAGATACACCAATCAGTCTATCTATGCATCCTCCAAAAGTTGAAGAACGTTCATACATTGAATTTCCAGAACCAACAGATCTTACATTAAATCAAATTATTGATGGCCATACTGCATTAATTTCAGATATACATAATTTGAAGAAATCAGTAAAAAATCTTGAAGAAAAATCAATCAATATAGGATATGCAAGTATTGGGCTTGCACTTGGTGGTATTAGTATTGCAGTTATTGCACTAATAAGATCTAAAAAGATCTAATTAGAATTTTAAAATATATTATTTTTAAAATTCATTACTGTATCTTGTTATTAATTATAGAATGCTATAATTATTGACGTAATAATCACACTATACTTAATATTAAAACATCGATTACGAATTACACAATTATTGAATTTTCATAAAATTTAGAAATTATTATCCCTATATCTATGAAAAACAACAAGACAATAAAACCTGTTTTGTTCTTCTATGTTTATTGTTTAATATTACTATCGATTTTTTTATTCTTAAAAATTATAAAAAATATTCCTCCTATTCCTATTATTAAAATTCCTACAAGTATGATTTCAATTTCAAATTGGAATCCCATATAGACTGAAATTCCTACTCCAAATAATGGAAGTATGGGTAATTTACCTATATTTATTGGAACTCTAAATTTTCGTTCAATATTAGGCTCTATATAGCGTAAAACAATTACAGCTAGATTTATTGCAGCAAAAGTTATCACAATTGCAAAAACTGCAATGTTTGCAACAATTACAATATCTCCAATTAACGTAAAGGCTATTGAAGCAATCAGAATTACAATAATTGCAATCCATGGTGTTTTTGTTTTCAAATGAATTTTTTCAAGTATTTGAGGATAGACTCTCTCTCTTGCCATTCCATAAAACATTCTGGATCCTGCAACAAGTGTGATCAAAACAGTATTGGTTATTGCAAAAAGAGCAATAAAAGAAAGTATGATATGAGCTTCTGATCCTAAACCTATTTCAGCTACTAGTGCCATCGGTGCTGCTGAAGTGGCAAGTTCTTCCCAATTTACTACACGAACTACTGCCAAAGAAACTAGAATGTATATTGTCCCAGATATCAAAACAGACAAGATTATTGCTCTCGGAATTGTTTTTTTGGGCTTTTTTACCTCCTCAGCTACATTTGCCATATCTTCAAATCCAATAAATGCAAAAAATATCAAAACAAATGCAATAACAACTCCGCTAAAACCAGAAGGACTTTCAAGATAATTTACTGATTCTGGATTACTAAATGTAAAACCAATTATGATAATTAGTATTAATCCAGAAGCTTCAATTAATGTAAAAATAGTGTTTGTCCAAGCTGACTCTCTTATTCCTATAAAATTTACTATAGAAAGAATAACTAACAAACCAATAGCAGAAATTATTATTGGAATATTGGCAAATTCTGCCAAATATCCACCAAATCCTAATGATACTGTTGCAGCAGTAATAATAGATGTAATTGATGTTAACCATCCTATTAGAAATGCAAAAAAATTACTTTTAAAGGCATTTTTAATGAATACATATTCTGCAGCAGATTTTGGAAATATCGATGATAATTCTGCATAACTAAATCCTGCAAATAATGCAACAATTGATCCTAAAACAAATGCAATCCAGACTGAATCTCCGGCAAATCCTACAGCTTCACCCATTAGCACATAAATTCCTGCGCCGAGAATCAATCCAACCCCATACGTTGTAAGTTGGAAAAGTCCTATGTGACGTTTTAATTCAGACATTTTATTGCCAATCCTAAGAAACCAGAAAATTTAATCCGTATCCTACCAAATATGCAACAACTGCTGCAATACCACCAATGATTAATGTGGTTACTCCTGAACTCATCATTGATTTTTTAACTATTTTTCCTTTGATCATCCCTACTAGGAAAAATGCAGCAAGAACAGAAATTGTAGAATATATGAAAGCTTCTGAGTTTTGATCAATTCCAATTATCATAAAAATCATGAATGGTAGCAGTGGAATTAATCCGATCATATTAAAGCCAATAAAAGTACTCACAGAACTATCCATTGAATTCTTTTCGTCTTCAACTAGTCCAAGTTCCTCTTTCATCATTGTATCTATCCAAACTTTTCTTCTTGATGTGATGATTCGTACAACATCATCAAGTAATTCATCTTTGAATCCTTTTTCTCTATAAATTTTTCTAATCTCGTTTCTTTCTTGTTCTGCTAAATTATCTATCTCCCATTCTTCTTGTCTTCTTTTCATTTGAACAAATTCATTTCGAGCTTTTGATGCTTGATAATTTGCAGCAGCCATTGAAAATCCATCAGCAAACAAATTTGCAAATCCTAGAATTAAGATAATTCCTGCAGGTAGTGATGCTCCAACTGTACCGGCAACTATGGCAAATGTTGTTACTGCACCATCTATTGATCCATAAATAAAATCATCAAAATTCCATTTCATACTGATACTAAGACTTTAGATACAGTGGTTTTACTAAAAATACCTAAAACATCATTATCATCATCATGTACAATTAAACCATTAACATTATTTTCTAAAACAGTTTCACATGCAACATATAACTCCTTATCAAATTTTACAATAATTAGTACTTTAGTTACTATGTATCTTGTTAATGAATTAATACTATTTTGACTCATAATTTCAGCAGCTTTCTTAGGATTAATTTCATTATCTGCAAATTTGATTGGCTTCATAATTTTTGTAATCAATGTATCTTCTAATCTTTGAGTTAAAGTTTCAGAAAATAAAAACAACTCAATATCTTTTTCAGTGATTATTTCTACATACTTACTATTATCTACAATAACTAATATGCAAATTTTTATATTCAATAGCATTTTAATGCACTATGAAATTGATGATTTTTTCAGAACCAAAATGGGTTTATTTAAAAAATTAATTATTGACATTATTTTTTTGTAAGATATTTTATATAAAAAGAGAAGATATAATTTTCAATTTTGATTATATTTTATAATTCCAATCTTGAAAATTAATGATCTATTTTACATTAACACACTGAAATTTTTGTATGGTGAAATTCAATAAAATTTTGGCATCTTTTGATGGTTTTGTAAATTCAATTAGAAGATTAAATAGAGCAATTGAAATTGCAAAAGGTAGTGATGCTCTCCTCCAGTTTGTATTTAAAAACAGCACCATCTTTTTGAGCTTTACTTGTTGCAGAACCAATAGTTTTGACAAGCTTTGTCTGTGGATTTTCTTTCATTTTCTGCGTAAATTTTATTCATATAGTCAGAGGTAAATGAAACACGTAAAAACCTGTGATTTCAGAACCCTGATTCTGAAATTGTTAAATTACACAACAAGAAAAATTTGACATGATCATATAGGTGCTAGAGAGACATTTCTTGGGAGCATATCAAATTATGTTATGCACAAAACAAAGATTCTTGTATTGGTTCTAAAACAAACAGGTTTCATTTTTGTATGTTTTTAATTCTAGATATTTTATTAGTATAATAACCTACAAGTAAGGGAAATATAAAAAAATAACTTTGATGATGTAAGTGATGGTAGAAAATAACTATGATATTTTAGGAATAGTAGAAGGTTCTACTGAAAAAGAGATTCGAGATGCATTTAGACGATTAGCCCTTCAATTTCATTCAGATCGAGGTGGAGAGAATGAACAATTTATCAAAATCAAACAAGCATATGATGATCTAAAAATTGGAAAAAAGTATCCTGATACCGACATTGAAAAAATAAAGAATGCAAGAGTGTATTCTGAAGATAATGAATCTGATGTTAGAAAGAAAAATCAGATACTTGGTCAAGAATTATTTAAAGAAATGAAAACAGCTGAAGAATGGGCAGCTGCACTAAACAGAACGAATTCAACTGGAATTAGATTATTTGGATCAAAAACTCTTGGTGAAATAGAATTAGAAAGAAAAGCAACAGGTACTTTATCAATTAAAGGAAATTTTATGGCAGGAAGTCTAACTTATGATGGTCCAATAATTATGCAAGGAAGTATAACAAGCCCATCTTGGACACAGGAATATCAAACAAATATACATTTAACTAAAGGGGATTTCAAATTCATTGATCCTTTAGAAAATAAATACAAAATTGATAATGGTGCTAGAATAACTGTTGATCATGGAAATGTTATCGTAGGAAATGTTTATGGTAGAAAATACAGAGTTGAAGATCTAGATGGAAGAGTAGGAATTTTTCAAATTCAGGAACATAAAACATGTATCTCAGCTCCAAATGGAAAAATTATTGTTGAAAATGTTGTTAATACTGTATTATTAGAGGCTGATTCTATTATTGTTCTAAATGTTGAAGATGATGTAACATTATCTGCACGTGAAATTTTATTTTACGGGAGTAAGCTTACCTATGATTCTACAATTGAATTAAAACAAGGTGGTTCAATACGATTTTTTGAAAATTTTTCAATTCAAGGATTAAGTGGTGATGCAATGATCAAACTTGAAAATGGTAAAAAAATTAGAATGTTTAATCTCAAAACTAAAAGAATTAAAGATTTACCTGATGAATTTATTCCAAATAAAGAAAATTATGCAAAAGATGCCACTATGGTTGGGCATGGATTTACAATTACATATGATATGTTAGATAATCTCTCAAAAAAACCAACTAAAAAACAAAAAACTAGTTGGGCATCAAAGCTTGGCTTTTCAAAAAATTAACTAATTCATATTTTTAGCATTACAAAAAAATTAAATTTATACCGGTAAACATGGATTACCTTCCTCCAAATCTATCTAATTCTGTTCTTCTAACTTCAAATACATTGTAATCATACTTTTGTTTTAATTCAATAACACACAATTCAATAAACTCATACCCCGTCAATTTTTTTGCCATTTTATACATATTCTCACCAATAACAAAGCTATTTCTTGGACAAAGAGAATTAATTTTAAAACATCGATTGACTGTAGGACCAAAAATATCACTAATATTAGAAGTATTGCTCTCTGCCACTTTTACTGAACCATATGTTAAACTAATCTTGTAATCTAATTTAGGTAAGTTTGCTGCTTTAAGCTTTTCTTGTAATTTACCGTGAGATTCAATCATTGACAAACAACATTCTACAACATTTTTCAATACTGCATCATCTGTAATGTCTACATTTGAAAATCTGAACATCAAAGCATCTCCAATATTTTTAACTACTTGACCTTTGTATTCTTGAATAATTTTTGCCATAAAATTAAGAAATATTTCGTATAATTTTGTAATGTCTTGATCAGATAATTTTGAAGTTATTCTAGTAGAATCTGACATATCAACTACTCCAACACAATCATTTTGTTCATGTTGCGAAAACTTTAACATATCACCTTTAAGCTGTTTGATGACTTCTTCTTTTTGTTTGATCTCAATTAATGACTCTTGTAGTTTTTGTGCCATTGAATCAAATGCATTTGATAATTCTTCAATTTCATCTCCAGTTTTAATACTAGTTCTAACATCAAAATTTCCGCTTGAAATTTTATTGGCAGCAATTTTTAATTTTATTAACGGTCTTGAAATTGATTTTGATATTACAAAAGCAACAATACTCATTACTATAGTAATTACTATTCCTGTCTGAAGAATTCTTTCTTGTAGGATGTTTATTGGTTTTTCTACTTCTGATTTATCAATTTCTACTAACAAAACAATTCCTAAATCAACTGCACAATATGAAGAGCCGTAGATTGGAATATTTCTATAATCTTCATAAAATCCTAAATAATTTTCTCCTTCCTTAAAACATTTTTGAACACCTAAAGTATCTACTTTCTGATTAAACACTACATCTTCATAAAATCTAGATTCAGATAACATCAAAAATTTGTCACTTACAATATAAGATTCTCCAGTTTCTCCTAACCCACTTCTATTTAGAAGAACACTATCTATTGCAGCAGTTCGCATTCGTGAAATTATTACTCCAATTGACTCATCACCTTTTTTACTCTCATCTGCATAAACAGGTGAAACAACAACCATTTTTTTACCAGACTCTGTAGGTTCAAATACAACAAACGATTCTTTCAATCCTCTTTGAAAAAATGAATTTTCAAGAAAATCTTCATTTGAATTACCTGCAAGTGAAAAGAAAACTTTTCCATTCTTTCCAATTATTTTAACGTCTTCAAATCCAATGGAAAATCCAATTAGATCTTGAAATGCTTGGATTTGAATTAAAAAGTCTCTACGATTAGTCTCTTTGTTCTCTTGAAATTCATTTTCAGGGATATCATTCATTTCTGAAATTAAAAGTTGAATCATTGGATCACTAGCAATAATATTATTCTGCTCAATTCTTGATTCAAAAAGCAATCTTAGTGTATCTCCTCGCACTGTAGATTCTCCGAATAATTGATCTCCTGCTCTATCTTTTAGAATTTGATCCGCATAATTGAAACTAAGAAATCCCGTTATTGAAAGGGCAATAACTGATACAATCAGTACTAACAAAATGAGTTTTTTACTAATATTAAATGAGATTGACAATTTTTTTCAGTTTTTATTTTATATGAATATCAAGGCTTTTAGTATTTTCACGTTTTTTGTGCCTGATAGTAATTCTATAAACTGGTAATCACTAGCATTTATGAAAATCATATTAAATATTTAATTAATTAATTCTTTTTTTGAAAATATGATATTCTTCATCTTATTCTCAATATTTCTTACTTTAGCTTCAACATCTGTTGTATATGCAGAAGAATATGTGGTTGATATTCCATTTGGAGCCTATAATCCTGAATTGAATACACCTGCTGATACGTGGTATGATCCTCCTCAGATGTCTATTCTTGTTGGTGATACCATTATTTGGTATAATGATGACAAAGAAGGTCACACAGTTACTAGTGGAGAAGGTTCCGGTCGATTTGGATGGATGAGTGATAATTTTGGAACCCCTGACGATTATTTTAACAGTGGCAGATTTATGCCAGGTGAATCATGGTCATACACGTTTGAAGACTCTGGTGTTTTTCCATATTATTGTACTATTCATCCTTGGATGGAAGGTGTAATAGTTGTGGAAAAATTAATTCCAGATTTTCCACATGATGCTACTGGTGCAAAAGTAGAATTTCCACTTTTACAATATACTCCAGATTTAGATATAGAAGTTAATCTGTCATGGGAACCTCCAATTATTAAAACTCATGAAAAAATTCAGTTTGTATATCAATTCTATGATCCTCAAACAAATTCAAATCTTGCAGCAATGAAATATAATTTTATAATATTCCAAAATGGTAAAGAAATTTTTCGAGATGATGGACTGAGTCAGATAGGTGGTGATTATAGAAATTTCATTTTTAGTAATTCTGGTTCAATTATAATAAGAATAGAAGGAATTCACACTACTTCAATGTTTGCTGAAGAAAGTGTAACCGTAAAAGGAGATGTTAAAGATAAAGAACAAAGATCAGTTGATTTTACTTCAGTAGTATATGACAACCCAGAAAAAATTACTCATGAAGCTTATCATATAAAACCAGCTCAGAGACTTACAACCTATTATGAATTAATGATAATTATTATTCTTGTTCCTGCGATATTATTCCTTTTTGCATTTTTTTGGATAATAAAAAAACCAAAACTATCAAACAACAAACCTGGTGCAGTTAAACTCTAAAAATAATAAAAAGAAATTAAAATTGATTGAATTAATCTAATCGATTAATTCAGTCCAACCTTTGACGAAGACTGAGTTCTTGTAGAGTGGAACTGGTTGTCCAACAGTAAAGTCCATTGGTCTCATCCAAAAAATTGCTTTTGTTGGGCATACACCTATGCATGCACCATCAGAAATACATCTTTCTGGATAGAAAACAAATGCTTTACCTCTCTTCCAGCCTTCAACTGGTTTTACTCTAAGGACATCTGGTCCCAATGTGGTACAGATTTCTACACATAGTGCACATCCGATACACATTTGTTCGCTGATGTCTGGAATAATTCCTACTGGCATAACAATATGATTTCTTGATTTCTTCTTAATATAATTTACCTAAAAAAATTGTCTTATAACGGCGTTTCAAATTTTATAACGGCGTTTTAGATTTTGATCGTATAAATAACCTTTCCCAATGTTTTATTTTCATTAGTTAAATTTCATATACTGTTAACCATTTTTCACACCCGACATTAAGTATAGATTATAAAATTTGATACATTGCCGAATCTATCAAAAAATTGGTCAAAACAACCAAAATCTGGTATTACTGAAAAAATTAATGATACAATCAAACCAAAGGGAGCATTAAAACCAAGAGTTCAAGAAGGAATTAGAAAATTACAATTACAAATTAAAAAATTAGATTCAATGCTTACAAGCTTAAAAGAGCGTGATGCTAAACTATTTCAAAGAATTGTAGATGCTACACAAAAACATGATGTTCAAACTAGTAAAGTTCTTGGAAATGAGCTTGCTGAAGTAAGAAAAGTTACAAAAATTTTGAGTAATGCTAGAATCGCGTTAGAACGAATTGAATTAAGATTAACTACATGTAGTGATCTTGGAGATACAGTTGTAGCAATTATACCTACAATGGGTTTGATGAAGAATCTAAAATCATCTCTAGGAAAAATAATGCCTGGAGCAGAACAAGAAATTGGTCAAATGGCAGAAATGCTTGGAGGCTTTATGACTGAAAGTTTCTCTGGAGATTCAGTATTTGGGGTAGATTCAACTACTAATTCAGAATCTGAAAGTATTTTGAAAGAAGCTGCCGCTGTAGCAGAAAACTCAGCAGGACAGATGTTTCCATCAGTTCCTACAAATAGTTATCAAGCAACTAATACCAAATTTCTATAATATCTAAATTTTTTAACCATCAATAGAATCTCTAGATTCTTTGATTTTTTTGACTCTGTTTCCTTCGCTATCAATTATTCTGTCAACCCCTACAAGTTTCTCTTGTAAAATTTTGATAGTTGAACCTACTTCATCAGCTTCAGTTTCTACTTGTAGTCTTTTTTTTGCAAGCTCCTTAATTCCTCTATTCTCTTCATCAATATATTCACTAACTTTTTGTAATTTTTCTCTAAGATTTTTAATATCAACTGATTCTTCTTCAATATCTTTTTCAAGTAGGGTTCTTTTGTCTTTGAGATTCTTTATCATCAAACCAACATAATCTATGGCTTCTTCTAATTTTGCACGTTTTCCCATTAGCTCACTAATACCAATCTCGTTTGATGACTCGACTTTAGAGCTAGAATCAATATTTTCACTTTCTTGTGTTTTTTCTTCCACCATTTCTTCATCACCATCTTTGAATTTATCAAACATTTTATGATTTTTCTTTTAAAAAGGGAATAAAAAGTTATTATGAATCTCAAAGCTGACCTTGTGAATGATTTTTATTCAATTAAAAAATGACAATTAACCTATAATATTGGATTTCTAAAATCTTGGTAGAAAGAATTGATTTTTCTCAATTTATGGTTATATTTCCAATATGACAATCTGATATTTTGACTTTTTCAGATTTTAATCCAGAATTTATAATAAAGGAATTTATCAATAAACTCTCATGATCATTTCAGTAATTTTTGCAAAAAATATTACATTATAACGATCCTTATTTGAGGCTCTGAAACATCCATTACTTTGTCATATTATTATATTTCACCAAATTTTGGGTCAAATTTACTTCTCTAATCTTTAGTATGTGATTATCTGGAAATTTACTACTATTTTCTACCATTTTTGTTATTTTTCCATCCGAGGAGTTATTCTTGTATAATATAATGTTGAACTTCGAGCCTTTCATGAAATATTTTAGTAAGAATAATTGTCTTCCTTTTTTGAAGGTTTTTCCTGCATTTTGAGCAACTTTTCTATTTTCTATTTAATAATCCTCTACAAATGAGTATGTTACAGATAATGCTGAAGCATCAATTCATGAATATAACAATAATTCCAATAAGTTTACTTTTACAATTTTATCGTATCAATAGATTGTATAAATAATAATTTAGTAATGGCAATGAAACGCCTTGTTCCTTATATGGAAAATTTCTTGAAAATTGCATAAAATACCCAAAAATTCAGTCATTTTTGGAAAAATGATGATTATAGATATTTCTACAAAAACTCCTGATTTTCTATCACTTTTTTAGGTATGAATTTTATTTGAATTTTTCATTGTACACTAATTTTTTAAAAAGTTGGCTATTTTTTTACAGAAACAGCTGTTCCGCTTTGTGTTCCGCTTTGAGGTTTCAAAATATTCCTCATTAACTAATTAGTTCTATACTAGAGCATGTCAAAACAACAATACAGGTCCGAAATGGGCATAATGGGTGATATCTTAGACGTTACCGCTGATGGCGGTCGTGGTGGAGTCATTGTATCTGCAATCTCTCGCAAAGCCAACCTATCTCACTACGCAGTACTAGACAAATGTGAGAAACTGGTAGAAGCAGGCTTAGTCGAATCCGTCAAAAATGATAGGAATAGAGTCTTTTTGATTACTGAAAAAGGACTTCAGTTTTTTCAGGAATTTAAGAGATTCCAGGGACTGGTAGAAAGCATGAATCTAAGGTATTGAGCCAATGAACCCAGAAATCGTACAAATCCATAGAAAAGAGATTCTTAGAGAAGATGGAATGCTTTTTGTAAGGACTAATGGTATCCTCGAAATAATGATTAAGACACCACTGCTAGTTGCAAGCTTAATTATCGTTGCACTCACGATGCCCATTCAGACCTCATTCAGTTCTACTCGAACTCTTGATCTTACTCTTTATTCGGATGGTTCTACCCATGTTTCATCTAAGTTAGATGTAGATCCATTAGATCCTGACTTTGAAGTTGATCTATTTGGTTCATCTATTGATAACTTTGTGGCAGTTGGTGAAAATGGATTTTTGTTATCTAGTGAAATAGTTGGTGACAAGGCAACTATTGATACTTTTGGTTCTTTCACTATTACAATTGATTATGATATTCATGACTTAATTTCAAAAGAGGGAAGAGTTTGGACTTTCTCTCTTGACTCTCCAACCGATTATTCATTGTTAATGCCACCAAACTCCATTATTGTAGGAATGACTACCCTTCCGTCAAATATGAAAATAATTAACGAACAAACCAAATTAGACCTAAGTACAGGTTTTTCAGAAATTAACTATATTTTAGATACAACCCCTACTCCAACCCCTACTCCAACCCCTACTCCAACCCCTACTCCAACCCCTACTCCAACCCCAGAACAACAATCTGTGGATATTCCAATATTTGCCTTGATTGGAGTTCCTATTGTAGTATCTGTAGCAGGAGCAATTATTATGATTAAGCGAAAACAAACAAAATCTTTACCAGTAATACAAACTGAAAATACTTTTGAACCTAGAACAAATGTTGTCTCTAATGATATTGAAACTATTTTTAGCCTAAGGCCTGACATGCGTGATGATGATAAAGAAATTGTAAAATTTATTTCTGAAAATGGAGGAGAGATCTTAGAAAGTGATCTAAGAAAAAAATTCCTACAACCGAGAACTACAATGTGGAGAGCAGTAAAACGACTAGAAAGATTAGGAGTAATTGAAACTTCTAAAAAGGATTTGCAAAATCTAATACGATTAAAGAAAAATGTGGAGGAAGAAGAATGAAGACTATCAAAACTTGTGCCTTATTGATTTTAGTTACAAGTATAGTTTTTGGAGGCATGACGAGCAATGTTTTTGCTCAAGATGATCCTGCTATTCTAAAGATTGCAAAACGTGCACAAGAACAAATTCACAATCAAATCTCTGATAATTCTTCAGATAAAATAAAAGAATTATTTGAAGAAGGCACACAAAAAGTAATTGCTCTAGAAAATGCACTTGCAAATGATGATATTAATTCTGCAAAAGAATATTTTCTCTCTGCAATGAAAATTTTTACCGAAATTTCTAGACAATCTTCATCTAATGTTACTCCTCAAGCAGAAACAACTGTTAGAAAGGATGTCAAAGATCCATCAAATGATATTCAAAGATTACAAGTATACGTTGCAAGCCTAAAAACAATTGCTAAAAAATACAATACAATAATTGATTTTTCTGAACTTGATGAATTATTCAGTCAAGCAAGAAAGGAGATAAGTGATCACCAATTTACTCTAGCATTAGAAACACTCTCTAAAATTAAAGAAAAAATTGTGGAACTAAACAAGGAACTTCGTGAGGAAGCATCAAAACAAGAATTTCAACGTGCTAAACAATATGCTAAACAATACTTGGAACAACTTGATAGATTAATTGAAAATGCTAAAAAACAGGGTATTCCTAATGAAATCATAGAACAACTTGAAACAGCCAAAGAAAATTTATCCTTGGCTAATGATAAAAATGAAATTATTGAACAAATTAGAGAAATTATATCTATTAAGGATCAGTTTGAATTAACAAAAAATGATAGACTTGAATCTAGAGTTTTACAACTAGAAAAAACCATATCTAGACTATCTCAAATAGATGGAGTAAATCTAGATGATTTAAAAGATGCTACAAATACTATTCAAATTATTAAGCGTCATTTGTACAATGGAGAATTTGAAGTATCAAATGATCTTCTAAGGGATTTAGCAAAACAATTAGAAGACATTAAAAATTCTCTTTGATAAATTATCATAAACTTCATATACATTTTCTAAACAGAATTTAGCATGGCATCAAAATCGATAATTGTTGGTGTAGGCATACCAATGATAATTGTTGGTGCATTAATGGCTTGGTTATGGGCTCCAATGGAAGGAGATTTTAAGAATCAAGTTGAGCTTATTGGTAGTACTATTGGTATCTTGGGAGTAGCATTTGTCGTTTCTGGATTATTTTATACCAAAGAACCTGTAATGCATTAAAAGTCATTGAATAAATAATGAAAAAAATTACTATTATTACTTGAAAGTCAGGTTATTTGAGATATTTACATCAATTGAAGGTGAAGGGATTCTTTATGGTACAAAGACTCTTTTTGTGAGATTTGCAGGATGTCCTTTTACTTGTTTTTATTGTGATACAAAGGAGTCACTCCCACTTGATTCTGGAACAGAATATACAATTGAAGATGCAAGCAATCTAATTGATTCTAATTTAAGAAATAACACATACAAAGTAAATTTTACTGGAGGTGATCCTCTAATTCAACATGAAGCAGTTGCATTACTTGCAAAACACATTCAAGACAAAAAAATTCACACATATCTTGAATCATCATGCTTTGATATTGATAGATTCAATCACGTTTTACCGTTCATTGATATTGTTAAAATAGAATTCAAAACAAAGGATTCTGATTTTATAGCTTCGCAATACTATGATAAATTAATTAGCCACACAATGAAATGCCTTGATTCATCTATAAAAGCAAAGAAAACAACTTATATCAAAATTGTAGTTAGTTCAAAAACTGATTTAAATGAATTTAAAGAACTAGTAAAGGATATTTTTAAAATTGTATCTAGGGATGACATTGATGGGTTTATTATTCAACCGACATACGGTATATCTGAACCATCATTAGATCTTTTGTTGAATTTATATGATTTAGTATTCCCATATTATATTGATGTTAAGGTTGTTCCTCAACTACACAAATTAATTGGCGCACCATAAAATTAACCCCTTCCTAAAAAACTGATTAGGTTCAAATACTAGAAAAATCGTCTGAAAACATTACATGGATAAGGAACGCGTAAAAAAACTTGTTAGAGAATTAATCATTGAACTAGGTGAGGATCCTACTCGTGAGGGATTGAGAGAAACTCCTGAAAGAATTGCAAATATGTACAAAGAAATCTTCGGAGGCTATGATTCTGATTCCGAGCTTTCTGTACAGTTCTCAGAAGACTCTGATGTGGTAATTGCACGTAATATTCAATTTTATTCAATGTGTGAACATCACATGCTACCCTTCTATGGAAAAATCCATATTGCCTACTCTCCCAATGGCAGAGTTTTTGGTATATCAAAACTTGTTAGACTAGTTGAAAAATATTCAAAGCGACTTCAAATTCAAGAGCGACTAACTAAGAATATCGCCGATGAGTTAAATGCTCAAGGAGTTAATGGTGTTATAGTTTTAGTAGATGCTGAACACCTTTGTATGAAAATGCGTGGTGTTAAAAATGACGCAATGCTATCGTCCTCAGCATTTAGAGGAATATATGAAAATAAAGAAGAAAAAGCAGCCATAATGACACAAATTAGAAAAAATTTGACAGATTCCTATTTTTAACCAATACTCAAAAATTAAATAATCATTATTTTTGTTTATAGATATGGGAGCAAACCCTTACATTCACGTTCCAAAGGAATCTTGGCCGAACTGGACATGGTATGCAATTGAGTGCATAATTGTTATTGCAATATCTATGATTACATCAAGTAAAATAACTGATTCTATTGAAGGACTTACTCCGGAAATTCAAAATTATGTGTTCATGGGAATTGTTGGATTGATCTTCTTAACTTGGTATGTTGGCATTAGGAGCTTTATCCTAAAAAAGAAAATTCTGAGGAATAGTTACTAAAATTATTTCAGATATTTTGTTTTATCTATGATTCCAGCTTTTTTGAATGCACTTATTCTATTATTACAAGATTCACAAACTCCACAGTGATATTTTTTATTAGAATAACAACTCCAAGTTTTGAAAATTGAATCTCCCAAAACCTTTACACCTGATCTTAGTAAATCACTTTTTGACAATCCCTGACGGTATGGTGACCAAATCTCAATACTTTTTCGTAATTTTGAGTTAATACCATCAATCTCTCCTTGATTAAATGCTGATTGCAGTTTTTTTGCAAATACTGGTCTACAATCAGGATAATGACTATCTCCAGTATGTGCACCATATACAACTAATGAAGCATCAAGTGTAAAAGCCCACGCTGATGCTATTGATAAAAAAACCGCATTTCTAATTGGTACTACAATTGAATAATCAAATTTTGTAGGAATCTTTCTTTTTGTACTTGTTAAAACATTTGAATTACCATACAAATCTTTCATAAATCCAATATCTATAATTTTATGTTGTTTTAGACCAAGTTTTTTTGCAAATGATTTTGCAGCTAAAATCTCTCTATTTGCCTTTTGACCATATGAAAATGTAATTCCATATAACTCATATTTTGGTTTCAAAAATGAAACTGCACAAATAGAGTCCACTCCTCCACTAAAAACAATGACAGCTTTTTTCATTATTTTTCCAATTTATTTTCTTTTATCTGCTCTGCTCCGTTGCTAGGTTTACATATTATTGTTTGACATTTTATACCTGCAGATGCAAACCCCTTTGACATGGCTATGTTAATTTTTTTCAAATTAGCAGAACTTTTTGAAAATGCAATTACTGAAGGCCCTGCCCCACTTATTGTAACACCTAATGCCCCTGCTTTTAAGGTATTTTCTTTGACTTTAAGAAATCCTGGGATCATATGCTGTCTTGCTGGTTCAACTATTACATCTTTAATTGAATTCCCAATCAACTCTGGATCTTTTCTCATAAAGCCTACAACAATTCCAGCAGCATTTGATATGTTCAAAATACTATCAATTAGATTAATTTTTTTTGGAATTACACCTCTTGATACCTTTGTTTTCTTTTTTGGAACATCAAGTTTTGGAACTGCAATACACATTCTGAGATTACTTGGTGGTTCTATTCTAATAACATCTAAAGGGTTTGTTTTTACAATTACAAAACCTCCTAATACGGAGGCTGCAACATTATCATAATGAATAGATCCTGCACTTGCTTTTTCTCCAGATCCTGCAAATTCTACTAAGGAATTTCCATCAAGTTTTAATCTAAATAACTTATCAAATGCAACTGCAGTCGCTGATGCTGATGCTGCACTACTACCCATTCCAAACCCAGCAGGAATTCCCTTTTTGATTTTAATTTCAACACCATCTTTTATTTTGAATTCTTTCTTCATGTTTTTCACAACTAATCCAGCTGTATTGTTTTCAGGATTTATGGGAATATTGTCATCAGTTACTATTGTAATTCCATTCTTTGTTTTAGTTAGAGTGACTATATCATAAAATGCATCTATTGCTAATCCAAACACATCAAATCCTGGACCTAGATTTGCAGTAGATGATGGTGCTTTAACTGTAATTTTTGATACCATTTAATCTTCTACTTCCTCACCCAAATTAAGAATTCTGCTTAGAGCACCTTCAAGATTAACAAAACCTTCACCTGTAACATTAGATATAGGAATTAGTCCTTGTGCAAATCCACCCAAGTTTAAACCTCGTAAGATATTTGTAGTCAATGAAAAAGTATCGCCATCAGTATCTTTAGCGATGGCATTTTCTAATGTCCTCATGTTTGTTGACCACTCTAAAATATTTTTTAATTTATTCCCAATAAGATCTGTTTTCGTTAAGACATTAATTGCAGGCAAGTTCAAACGTAATCTTATTGATGTAGCAAGAAGTGCAATTGAAACAAAATTTACTGGCGTTGTGATTAACGCACCATCAAAAATAAAAATACTTGTCTTCTCTTCTGCTGAAAGATTCTCTACAACAAAACGTCCACTTGAACGATATGCAAATAATTCAATTTGGCCAGGAGTATCAACAATCAGATAATCTGGATTCACTCTATCTATTTGATTTTGAATATCATCTATCTTTGATGCAATCAAATCATTTGCCATTATCATAGCACCATTTGGACCAAGTTCATACTGTTGCATTATAGATACATAGTCTACATAATCTCTAACATCTACATCACATGTGTAGGGTAAATTATCAACTCCTGGATCTAAATTCAAGATAGCAGCAAACGCACCATTCTTTGTGTAATATTCATGTAACTTTGATGTGAGTAATGTTTTTCCTGAACCTGCAGTACCAGAAATAAAAATTGATTTCAATCCATTTGATTTTCTTGATTTGCTTATATTTCAAACTAGCTTGATTACCATACTTTATTCTTAATTTTTTTAAATTGGTATTAAACAATCAAATAAAACTCCATTTGATTTATGATTCAAAATATTTTAGAAAAGGAAGATAATATCAAAAAATTTGGTTAGTCAATTATTCCAAGATCGAATTTTTTTAAACTTTGTTAGAATCATTATTTGATAAAATCAAGATAAAACTGCAAAATTAACATAAAAACATCAATTAAATCAATTTTGCATTGTCCAATTTCAGGCGTGGATTTTTGATGACTAGAAATTTACTCAACTTTCATATTTGATTCCTCAAAAAAATTATTAATGAATTGGAGACTAATAGCTATCCCTGTTACCTTAATTCCAATTTTCCTTATTGCAATCCAATTTGACATTAAACCTGAAGATGTTTTAGCTATAGGATTCTTTCCATTTGCTGGCGCAGTTGTTGCAATGATGATTAAATTGGGCCTTCAAGGAATTAAATTTGCATACATTGCAAGAAAATATCTTGGTAACTTTGATTCCTTTTTCAAATTAGTTGGTGTCAGGGTAGGAAGTGAATTCATTAAATTTACAACTCCCATGTTTGTTGGAGCAGAGTTTGTTGTAATCTATTATTTACACAAAAAAGGAATTAACCCTGCAAAGGCTGCATGGATTGCAATAATGGATATTGTCACTGAAGTATTTGCTGCAGGTTTGCTATCTATCATGGCAGGAATTATTGCATTGCTAAATGGTGCATACGTAGTTGGAGCTGTTATTTTAGCTACCAGCATTATTATCACATCTTTATGGATGATAATGTTCTTCCTTTCTTCTAAACATACGTTCCAAGTTCCGAACGTTTTAGCACATCTTGTAAAAAGATTTGGAAAAGAAAAGGGCAATAAAGTCATTGATAAAACAAACACTTGGATGAAAGAAGTATGCTCTATGAGTAGAGAAAATCTAAAAACACCTGAATCTAAAAAAATCTTTACTATTTCATTTGTATTTTCTCTTGCTTCTTGGTCATTTTATGGAATTTCTTTTATGATTATTGCAATAGGTACTGGATTTGTAATTAATTCATTTGATTCTATTATGGCAGTTATGGGTGCAAATGCAATTGGAAACTTACCAATTACGATCGGTGGTTCTGGCTTGGCGGAATTTGGAATTGTTGCATATTTGAATAATTTGGATCCTTTTGCATTTGAAATTTCAGAAGATGTAGTTGCTTGGGATGCAGTTATTGGCTGGAGAATTGCTACCTATTACATCCCAATTGTTTTTACTTGGCTACTTTTAGTAAAATTAGCCTTGAGTAAAATATCAAATACAAAAGATACATAGAAAGCACTTTATCTTTAAATGATTTTTTTTTACTTATGGATTTTAAAAATAAAGTAGTTCTAATTACTGGTGCATCATCTGGAATTGGCAAAGATACAACAATCGAATTTGCAAAAAAAGGTGCTAACATAGTCTTAGTTGCAAGAACAAAAGACAAGCTTGAACAAGTTGCAAGCGAATTAAAAAAATTTCCTGTTTTGACACTAGTTTGCCAATGTGATGTTTCAAAAAAAGATCAAGTAAATGAAATGTCAAAAAAAGTTCTAGATAAATTTGGCCATATTGATATCTTGGTAAATAACGCTGGATTTGCAATCTATGGCTCTGTTTCTGATCTTTCTATAGATGACATTGAATCTCAGATGGAAACAAATTATTTTGGAATGATTTACTGCATTAAGAATTTTCTTCCAGTGATGCTAAACAGAAAGTCTGGACACATAGTTAATGTAGCATCTGTTGCAGCAAGTTTTGGTTTACCGGGAATTGCCTCATACTGCGCATCAAAATTTGCGATGCTTGGATTTTCAGAGGGTCTTAAACACGAGCTAAAAAATACTGGTGTGGGAGTTACTGTTGTCAGTCCAATTATGGTAAGAAGCAATTTTTTTGATCATGATTCTTTTGCTAAAATGCCAAAATATTCTCCCACATCACTTAATTCTAAAACAGTTGCCCAAGCAATTCTGAAGGCAGCTAATTCTCCAAGACTGGAAATTATAGTTCCGTCTGTAGTGAGAGGTGCAGTATGGATTAAAAACACATTTCCCTATTTTATCAATCCTATCTTAGGAATGTCTTTTAAAAAATATCTAAATTCTACAAAATAAGAATATTTTATTCTTCTAAATCATTATCTACAGATTCATTAGAGCCAACATCTAACAATTCAAGTGATTTTAATTCAAATTGATATATTGCATTCATATCGATTTCTTTTTCCTTTTCTAGAAATTCTGAAACTTTTTTGCTTAATGGAGCTTTATGTTGATCAAAAGTAAATTCATAGACAATTCCTTTTTCTAAGCTACCTATCTTGATCTTTTTTGATAAATCCATTGTTACTATGTGTCGTCCATCTTCCACAGGCTCATACAGTTGTGCATCAATTTTGTTATCACTTTCATATATCTCTAAAATATACCCTGTCTTTACCATCTCTTGAGGCTTTTTGAATTTTGCATTTTGGATTTCGTCAGTTACCCAATCGGGAATATCATCTTCTTTCTTTTTTACCATATTGTAAATCCCCTCTAATTCTCTGCTTTTTCTTTTTTACTTTTTGACCACCATTCAAGATAGTCATCATGCTTGTCATCACGTGTTCTCTCTCTTTGATTTAACTTAAATTTAATATCTGAAATTTCTTCGCGTGTTGCATATAACCCACAACGCTTACAAATGAAATGCCTTCTATTCTTTTCGTCCATTTTCATTGGAATATCGATCTCATCAAATAACTTAAACAAAGCATCCCTGTTTCTCTCCTCTTCTGGGAAATCTGCTTCATACTTTGCTTCAATTTTCTTTTTCTCTCGTGATGTACATTCTGGACAGTTAGGCACTATCATTTTAGCTAAATTTTTTCCATAAAAGCGTTCCCACATTCTAAACTGATCGATATTATCTGACACGCGGATTTTTTCATCATCCCTTGCGGTCCGTTCGCCCATCGAAATCCCGCGTGCCAGATACAAAAAATCTTCAAAATAATGTATTATCTCTTTTCTTCTAAGGCTTGAGAGGCTATCTTTGCTGAATTTTCTGCCCCATTAGGAATAAAATTCATTGAAAATTCGCGTAATTTTTCTTCAAATTCTTCATAATTTTCTTTAATTTTGGATATGGCTTGAATAACTTGATTTGTTTTGATTGTTAATACACCAAGATTTCTATCTTCAGCCCATTTTATGTTGTTTGTATGTTCATCATAAATGGGTATTCCAATTATTGGCTTTCTTTTTCCTCCAATTATTTCACCCATTGTAGTATGAGAACCATTAATAACTGCATATTTGCATAAATCTAAAACTGTATCTTTTTCTTGTTCTGATAGAAAACCAACATCAATTTGTATCCAATCAATATTTTTTTCCAATGCTTCTGATACTGAGTATTTTTTACCATTCTTTCCTAAAACAGAATCAATACTGGGATCATTTTTTGCATGTGAGATAATTCTTTGCTCGTTATTCATCTCATCTTTAATAAATACTTCTTCATATCTCTGACCAGTGCCATCATTAGTAGACTTATTTCCAGTCCTCATCCAATATCCAAATTCATTATCTTGAATTAATTTTTCAAGATCAGAAATATTTTCTTTTTTAATTTCCTTGTTATTTGTAAAATGTCCTACGTATGTTATCTTTTCTTTTACTTCGTCTGTGAAATTCAAATTATATTCACACATTGTGTATGGCGGTGGAGAATCTGCAACAAGAATTTTTGATGCTTTAGCGATTTGTTTTGCAATAAAAATTAATGATGGATAAAGATACGATCTTGAATTATATAATTTTGGTTTAAATTGATTTGTTACAAATAAACTAGGAATATTACGATTTTTTGCAAGAATGTTTGATCCCATATCTCCATCATTAATTACTAAATCAAATTTTTCTTTATTGTATAGTTTTTTTTCCTCTCTCAAATAGTTTATAATTTGACTAATCAATGATGGATTTTTAGCAATTGGAAATAACAAATTAAGTAATGACATTGAAACACTTGGACCAAATTTTCCATCTATTGGTGTTGGCATCAAAATTTCATGAATGTTCTCTTTTTGATCTGGAAATTTTTTTAATAATTTTTCATATACATGATCCTTACTTGAAAAATGAACCTCAAATTTTTCTTTAATATGATCGCCTAGTACTTCATTTAGCCTCATCATTCGTGAATAGTGACCACTTCCCCACGGATAGATGAATTCTCCTATTTTGAACACAATATGAAACCAAATATTCCTGCTTAAATTTTCAATGATTCTCCAACGAATCCAAAATATCATGTATGTTGTTAGGTCCCAGTATGACTGAAATCTTTTTCTTTGTTTTTATTGCTAATTCAACATCTTTTTTTGGAAAAGTAGGAATAGCATTAGAGAGCATACTTACCATTTTTTCTATTTTTTTCATATTTCTTTCTAATCCTATCTCTTTTACATCATCAAATAAATTGGAATCTACTCCGGCTAGTGGAATCAGAGGAATTTTTTTTTTTTTAAACACACGCATCAACGAGCTATCGATAAATTCTGAAGAAAATATCAATGGTGACAAAGCTAGTGATACGCGTGTATCTGGATATTGTAACATTATCTCTAATACAGAATTTACAAATATCAAATAATTTCTAATTCCATTTGGTTTTATTTTTAGATGCAAAAATTCCAAATCTATTTCATTTTGTACAAGTATTGGAATGATTTGATTAATTATTTTGGCAAGATTCATCAGTTCTGATTTTTGTCTATAACAAACTATGATCTTTGTGTCATAACCTTGCTTAATTGTCTCAAAACAGGAAACTGCAGAAATTTCGTCATATATTGCACAAATTGCTTTTTTATTTTGTGATTTATATGGAATTCCCCCCCTACCTTTATCAGAAAAAATACTGATGTATGCATTATTCTTTGTTAGATATGTATAAAGTAGTTTATCATAATTCTTATCTGTTCCTGGAGTTGCTCCAAGGTTTGATTTTTTTTCTATAATATTTGATGTTGCTGCAATTTCAACATCTTTTGTTACAAATCCTTTTGAGGTTCCTTCCACTCTTACCAAAAATTTTTCTCCCTTTAGTAAGAGATTACCTCCAACAAATGTAATCTCTGAAACGATATCTTGAAAATCGTTTTTAATCTGCCTTGCAATTGCTATTTTTTCAATCCCAAAGAGTAAACTGATAGCAGATGAGGCAAACACAGGATCATTTGCATCAACTAAAATCACACCATCATCGAATTTAACTGATTTGAATTCCTGATTTTTTATTTTGAGAATTTTTTTAATGTTTAAAATTAACCTTGAAATTTTATTTTTTGAAAATATGGTTGGAAAAACTACAACATATGATATTTCCTTCACATTTTTACTTTCAAATCCACTTGTTTATAATTTAGGATTAAATTTCGGGTAATCAATATAAAACAATCACTGTAATTGAAAATGTGCCAAAATTCACGCAAGAACAAGTAGATGATCTTAACTCAAAAATAAAAACAACTCAAGAAGCACTTGAATGGGTATCTAATAACCTTCATCCCAAGGTTGCAAAAGCATCAAGTTTTGGTGCAGAAGATGCAGTTGTAATGGATATTATGCTAAAGATCAATCCAAAATTTAGATTCTTCACGCTAGACACAGGACGACTTCCACAAGAAACCTATGATATCATAGATGTTGTAAGAAAAAAATACAATATTTCAATTGAAGTCTTATTTCCAGATGCAAATGAAGTCAAAAAAATGGTTAATCAAAAAGGAATGAATCTCTTCTATGACAGTATAGAGAATAGAAAACTGTGTTGTGATATTCGTAAAGTAAAACCAATGACTCAAATGCTCAGTACACTAGATGGCTGGATTACTGGATTAAGACGTGATCAGACCAAAAATCGAGAAAATGTAAAGATTTTTCAGCTAGATCATGGACATGGTAAAATTTTAAAGATTAACCCAATAATCGATTGGACATGGGATCAGATTCAAGAATATATTAAAAAAAATAATCTTCCGTACAACAGCTTACTTGACAAAGGATATCCAAGTATCGGATGTGAGCCTTGTACACGTGCAATAAAGCCTGGAGAGGATATTCGAGCAGGAAGATGGTGGTGGGAGCAAGGAGGCAATAAAGAATGTGGCCTTCATATAGAACCCTAAATACAGGAATTGATATGTCTGAAAATCATTCAATCAAACCACACGGTGGAATTCTAATTAATAGAATCAACAAAGTAAATTCTACAGGATTATTTTCAATTACAATTAGCGAAGATCTTGCAAATGATGTTGAAAACATTGCAGATGGAATATTTAGCCCTTTAGAGGGATTTTTAGGAAAACAAGACTATGAAAGCGTAATTTCACGTGGAAGATTGGAAAATGATCTGGCCTGGACCATTCCGATAATACTTGATGTTGATAAACAAACTGCATCAAAAATGAAAGAATCTGGAGATGTATTATTAAAAAATCCACAAGGAATTGGAGTTGCAGTGTTACACGTTGAGGAAACATATTCTTTTGATAAAGAAAAAACCACTCAAGGAGTCTATGGAACTACTGATCCCTCACATCCAGGCGTTGCAAAGACAATGTCAATGAATGACTATCTAGTGGGTGGAAAGATTGATTATATTCAAAAACCAAATGCAAGTGAACTTCGAAAAAATAGGTTAACTCCATTACAAACTAGAGAGGCATTTGCAAAAGCTGGATGGAAGACAATCTGTGCATTTCAAACCAGAAATCCCCCACATGTTGCGCATGAAATGCTTCAAAAGACATCAATTACAACACGTGATGGAATATTTGTAAATCCAATTATTGGAAAGAAAAAGTCTGGGGATTTTGTTGATGAAGTAATTATAAAATGCTATGAAACCATGATAAAACTATACTATCCAGAAAATAGATGTATTCTTGGAACCTTACAAACTGAGATGAAATATGCCGGACCAAAAGAAGCAATTCATCACGCTATCATGAGACAAAACTATGGATGTACACATATCATTATTGGACGAGATCATGCGGGTGTTGGAAAATTCTATGATCCATTTGCGGCACAAAAAATATTTGATGACTATCCAGAGTTAGAGATTGCCCCGGTATTCTTCCCAGCATTCTTTTATTGCAAAAAATGTCTTACCTATACTACTCCTAAAGCATGTCCACATAGTGATGATGTTAAAGAGCAAATCAGTGGAACTGCACTTAGAGAGATGATTCAAAACGGTAAGACGCCTTCTCAATTCATTTTAAGACCCGAAGTAGCCAAAGTGATCTTAGATCATCCAAAACCTTTTGTTGATTAGATTTTTATTCAATCAGATTTGTCTTAGCTCGTGAAGTATCTGTTTTTACTAGTTTTATTTGCAGGATTTTTCATATCTCCTGCATTTGCCCAAGAACTTACCAATCCATCACTAATTATTAATACAATAGAAATTACTTCAGATGAATTTAACAGACTTTTAAGAGATTCACCGATTGTAATGCTTGATGATGTTCATGCTATTAGCTGGCAAGTCACCATTGATAATAATCTATTTTATGCAAATCCAAACGGAAATGCAGTTCTAAGACTTTATGATAAAACCACTCATGATGAATTCATTGAAGTTGGAATGGGTTCCCAACCCAACCACAAGTTTTGGGTTGCAGTTCAAACTCCAAAAGAAGGATATGTTGTAGTCCACAAAGACTTAGACAGAGGTTGGTATCCACAGGCAAAATCTATCATATCCTTTACTGACAGAGCAGGATTGACAGTAAATAACGGAGCTAGAATTGTAGTTACTAATCTGGATATTGGTGAATTTGCAATTGATTCCTATTCAGTATATGGTAAAGAGGGCTCTACTGATCCACCAGCAGTAAGTTCTGGAAGCATGATTATTGAAATACTATCTGGTGATCCTGCAAAGAATACATTTGCGTTATTCCCATTTTACATAGCTGCAGGAATTGGAATTATAGTTGGAGTGTTGTTTCTAACTAAGAAGCGATCCTGATTTAATTTTTAATCTAAAGATGAAATTAGATTCTCTGATTCTGTATCTAAAAAAATCTTTTGTCCATTTTGAGCAGATAAAAATTCCTCTTCAGAAACTATTACAAGGGGAATATTAGCTAATGCACAACCAGTAGTTACAGTGAGGTCAGCTTTTTTACAGATCATTGCAAATGGTGCGGTATTATTTGATTTGATTGAATAAATGGTATATGCACCAACACTACTACCTACACCGGAAGGAAATACTAGAATTGAGTCTTTGATTGATTTTTCAAATAAATCATGACTCTTATCATTAATAATTCCAGTTTTTTTATCAACAGTTCCCAAAAAATTAATTGGCATTTCTGATTTCAAAATAATTCCTTCAGCTGTACCTTTAACAAGAATTTTTCTCATTTTGTTTCATCTTTAATTATCTGTGATAATGATTTTAAATTTACACCAACACCGTTAGAATTTTTCAAGTAAAATGCACCTTTGATACTATTTGTTGTAACTGAATCCACATTATCTCTGTTGATTAATGGTGTTAAACATGTACAACAATCTGAAAGAATTTCACATCCGGCACGTTCTAGTTCATTTACATACCCAATTTTTTTTGCTTGATCTTTAACTATCCTAGGAGTAAAGATCATACATCTTTTTTTAAATGAACGCCCTTTAAGTTTTAAAGTAAGATCTGAAACTTCATCTAATCCTAATTGAGGACTTCCAAGAGTAATGATGTCACCTTTTTCTGTTGTGTTTAATTCATTATAGATATCTCTCATCTCTTTTTCATCAAAATCTATTTTTTCAGAATCAGGATTTCCTTCTCCAAAAAGGAATTTGGCACAAATTCCAGAAGTTCCCATCCCTCCACACATAGCCTTACATTGACGATTATCCATCCTTTTTAATCCTGATATATTTACAGAAACATCTCCCACTTTACCTGCAAAGAAACCTAGCATTCCATATGTTAACTCATTTGGATTATCTACTTTCATTCTAATTGTAAGATTTGATGAATCATCTTTTCGTAAAGAAGAGTATGGACTTTTACCAGTTAATGCACTTGCAAGAGCACTAAATGCACTTTCCTTATTTGTTTTGAGATTATCATATGAATTTGCATGAATCGCAGCATTACTTTCTGCAAATGCAACCTGTGTACCATCATTTGGTATGTCAAATATCTCATAAGGAATACACGAAAATGATGGAATAACTCCAATTTTTTCATAAGAATTTTTTATTGAGATCTGTTTTGAAATAAAGTTTGCATCTAGATTATAATTTGATACGTTATCTATATCAAATCCCATTGGATTCAAAGTTGTTTTTACCTTAACCTTGGCATTCTTGCTGATTCCGGATAGAAATTCTTCCCCTGCATCACCAATTGTGTTATAATTAACACCTGATAAATGGGCCCATTCTATTGGAATAAGTTTTTCTGCATCTGTTGCTTCACCTGTTGCAACTAAAATTCTGTATGCCATCTGCATAATCTCTCCGTGTTCACCTTTTAGTGCTAATTCTTCATCTCTTGTTAACTCCAATGGAATTCTTATGTATTACAGATATAATACTTGTACGTAGGATATCATACTAACATGAAAAAAATTCTTTGTGGAATGATAGATACTATGAATTCTGTAAAACCACCAAGAATGACTGCGTTACGAGAACTTCATGAAGTAGAAACTGGAGGTCCATTTAGTATTCTTATTGGAACTATTTTATCTGCACGAACAAAAGATGAAAGCACTACCAAAGTATGCAAAGTTTTATTCTCAAAATATAAAAATGCAAAATCTTTGGCAAATGCTAAGATAAAAGATATTGAAAAAATTATAAAATCAATAGGTTTCTATCACGTAAAATCTAAAAGAATTATTGAGGTAGCAAAGATTATTGATTCCCAGTATGGTGGAATTGTACCTAATGACTTAGAAACTCTAGTTAAATTACCTGGTGTAGGTCGAAAGACTGCTAACTGTGTATTAGTATATGCTTTTGAACAGCCTGCAATTCCCGTTGACATTCATGTTCATAGAATCTCCAATAGATTAGGACTAGTTGAAACTAAAACCCCTGAAGAAACAGAACAGGAACTGATGAAAAAAATTCAAAAAAAATATTGGATCGAAATTAATGATACATTTGTAATGTATGGACAAAATATTTGCAAACCTATCTCTCCAATGTGTAAAGTATGTAAAATTAAAAAAAATTGTAAATATTACAAGTCAAAAAATATTTGAAAAAATAAAAATACTAGTTATAATTGTTTTAAAATACTTAATCCTTTTTTAATGATTGTCAATTTTACAGAAAGACTATCTATATCTATTATTCATGTAACATTATTATTTTGAGAGCGTTTCTCAAGTAATACAAGATATTATAATATTTGTAGTAAATGTTCCAGCAATACAATTAGATCATAAATCTGTTGTATTTACAAAATTAGCATTGAATATTTCTGAATCAATGTAATGATGGTTATAGATTTATCAATTAAGATTAATGAGTGATCAGAAGAAACATCATTCAACAATAGATAAAATATTAACTCTTATTTCAATAGATACGACTGTAGTGTTTACTGAATCTTCAGCTTCTTCCATTTTAAAGTTAGAAATGTTATGAGCAACTTACTAACCCAGATAACTTTGTTGTAAAAAATATCATTTGATAGCATGATGATTATACTAAAATTTCTCATCCAAGTTCTAATTTTATGATTCTAATTTAATTTTCAATATAAAAGGAAAATATGAGTTTATTTTTCAGTATCTGATAAAAATATCTACCAAGAATAAATTTGGTTACATATTGAACACCAGACAATTTTTCTTGCATTCTATGATTGAGTTGTCTAGGCATAAAATTTGTTATAAATTAATATTCATTTGTTTCTTGGTAGATGTGAAACAGACTTGATTCAAAAAAACCCTCAGGTTTCAATTATTCTGCCTACATATAATGAATCTAAAAACATAATTGACATTTTAAAACTAATTGATAGAAATATTCCAAAAGGAATCTTAACTGAAACGATCGTAATTGATGATAATTCACCTGATGGAACTGGAAAAATTGTTGAGGACTATGTTTCTAGTATTAAAAAAATTGCAGAAAATACCATTGATGTGATTCACAGAAAAGCAAAAAATGGACTTTCATCTGCAATTTTAAATGGAATACAAAATGCTAAAGGCGAAACAATTGTTGTAATGGATTCAGACTTCTCACATCCTCCACAAATTATCCCTAAAATGATTGAAGCCTTCAAACAGTATCAATGTGATCTAGTTGTAGCCTCAAGATACATTACAGGAGGAAGTATTAGAGGTTGGACAGCTAAAAGAAAACTAATGAGCAAAATTGCAACAATCATTGCAAAGAAAGGATTAGGAGTTAAAACAAAAGATCCAATGTCAGGATTCTTTGCATTTAAGAAAAATATTATTAAAGAATTAAATTTTGATGCACTTGGATACAAATTTCTATTAGAAATTCTTGTAAAAACAAAAGGAATCAGCATTAAAGAAATTCCTTATACCTTTGAAAATAGAAAATTTGGATCTAGCAAATTAGATACTAAAACTGTAATTGATTATATTAAATCTGTATGGAAATTATACAAGAATGAAAAAATAAAAACAACAAATGAAAAACGTACTTCAGTTCGTGTTCTTTCAAAGGCTGGAAGATTTTTTAGTGTTGGTGCATCTGGATTTCTTGTCAACTATGTTGTTACAATGCTCTTGACATCTGGATTATCTGAATTATGGTATTTACATGCAAATATCTTTGGAATACTTGCATCAATATCTACCAATTTTATCTTAAACAAAATTTGGACTTTTGAAGATAGAGACTTTTCAAGAAAAAAAATTTTATCTCAGTACGGTAAATTTGGTTTATTTAGTTCATTGGGTGCATTAATCCAGCTTGGAATGGTGTTTTGGTTAGTTGATTCTTATGATATTGCATATCCATTAGCCCTAATTTCAGCAATAACAGCTGCCGCATTTAGCAACTTTGTATTGAACAAAAAACTTACTTTCAAAGAAAAACTTTGGAATTAATGATTTATTGATAAACAAATTTTCTATGAAATTATTACAGTTATAGCAACATGTATGATTTAGATAATTATTGGCTTTTAACTATTGAATATGCCAAAACTGAATTACTTTGTGTTATAGTATAAAATAATCTGATAGAACATTAAAGTTTGAAAAATAAATTAATTCTTATCTATCATTTCTTTATTTTTAAAAAAATTAAAACAAAAAGAATGAACTTCGCCTTTTCCTGACTACTCAAAGGAAGTAGAGGATTGTGACGAAAGTCCAGTTGAAGATGGTACAGATGGAAATTTATCTCCAATCTGTTGCTCAGCTACTGCAGATGCTTCTTGAAGAATCTTATCGGTTTCTTCACTTGAAGCAGCAGACTCCATACTAAATGAGTCGCCTGCAAGAGAATCCATCATAAGTCCATTAAGTGTCTGGGTCATGCTATTCAATTCTGAATCTGCTTCTGGCATGAATCTTCCTAGTGATGACTTCAATCCCTTCATTGTAGACATCGCTGGTCCAATTGCTACCATAGCATCACCAAGATCATGAATAGTTGTCAGTCTTAGTTGGACTTGCTCTAATGACATTCTTGCATTGCCGAGCATCTTTGTAACTTTACGAATTTCAGCTAATTCGTTAGACAAAACTCTACTTGTGCTAGTATCATGTTGCTGCATTGCAGTCACGACTCTCTTAAAGAGTTGCGCATCTCTTTCGTGCAGTTTACCTAACATAGAGTCCATTTTTGAGATTTGGACTTGTAGTTTGTTAACTGCCGTTTGAATTCGTGGTTTTAATGCACCTTGAGGCTTTACTGCTTCACGGAGTTTGCCAGTTACGCCTTGAGTCTCCTGATGAGCCCAAGTCTTGTTGAAGTTTGGCATGATGACAAGTTTAGAAATTTAGTCTTAATGGACGGTGTGTATTTAGATCGACTTTGAGGTTAATTTAGCTAACAAACTCTTATTCATGATTCTCACAACTCAAGTGTGGCAAGGATTGTTGTATTTGATTCAGGATTAGGCTCCTTATCTATAATTCAAGCAATGCAGGATTTATTCAAATCAGAAATTATCTATTTTGCAGATCAACAGAATTATCCATATGGAAAAAAATCACAAACTCAATTAAACAAAATTATAATAAAGTCTATTAACCTATTACAAGAACAATTCTTACCAGACATTATAGTTGTTGCGTCAAATACTCCTAGTCTTATGTTTAATTTATCATCAAGAAAAATAATTGATGTAAAACCACCATTAGCTTATGCAAAAAAAATATCAAAGTCAAAGGAAATTGCCATATTAGCAACCGAAAATGCAATAAAGAGCAAAGGGTTAAATAAATATCTCAAAAAAAATAACCTTTCAAAATCTTTTAAGTTTTTTATAGTAAATGCCTCAGAACTTGTAGAATTAATTGAATCTGGGAAATTTCTTACTAATAAAAATTACTGTAAAAAAATTATTAAAAAAATACTTGATCAAATTTTAACTCAACATTCCATAGATACAGTAACACTTTCTAGTACACATTTACCATTTTTAAAACTATTATTAGAAAAAGAATATCCAAAAATTAAATTTATAGATTCAGGAAATATAGTTGCAAATAAAATTTTTCTGAAAATTAAAAATAAACAATCAAAAAGAAACTCATTAAAGATTTTCACTTCAGGTGATACTAAAAAATTTCAGAATAAATTAAATAAGATAGGATTGAAAAATAAGGTTAATTTTTTATCTATTTAGCTTTTCTGTAACCGTGACTAAATTTTTTATCGTATAATTTAGAATACTCGTATGTCTCAGGATCAATCACATCACTGATAATCACAATTGCAGTTCTGGTAATTTGTTCATTTTTTACTTTTTTTGCTATTTCTTCAAGTGTTCCTTTAATGATTTTTTGATCTTTCCAGCTTGCATGATAAACAACAGCAACTGGAGTTGTTTTTTTATACCCACCAGCAATTGCTTCTTTTACTAAGTTTGATATCAAATGAACACTAAGATAAAAGATCAATGTAGCTCTATGCTTTGCGAGCTCTGAGATTTTTTCACGTTTAGGAACCTTGGTTCTAGATTCTGCTCTTGTAACAATAATTGTCTGAGTTACCCCTGGTAATGTCAATTGAGTTCCAAGTGCTGCAGCTGAAGCTAAAAATGCTGTTATTCCGGGAATAACAACAGATTTAATTCCATTTTTTTCTAAGTTATCAATTTGCTCTTTGATTGCACCGTAAATTGAAGGATCCCCATCATGTAATCTTACTACAAGTTTGTCTTTTTTTGCATTTTTGTACAACAAATCAAAAATTTCTTCTCTTACTAGTTTTGCTGCATCATATAATTTTCCTTTTTTACAAAGCTTCAAAATCGGTTGAGGAATTAAAGAACCAGAATAAACCACAATATCTGCTTTTTGAATTAATTTCTTGGCTTTGACTGTTATTAATTCAGGATCACCTGGACCACATCCAACAAAGAATACCTCAGACACGTTTTACCACCAAAATTGAAAAATATTTTGTAGTTAACGTATCATCATTTACTTCACCTAAAGTCATTTTTCGAATAATTTCATTTTTTGTTCCAAGATCTTGACCTATCGCAAAAATTGAATTATCTGGGAATCCTGACTCTTTTAGAACCTCAATTACTTTATCAAAATATCTTCCATCCTTAAGAAATATCATGGATTCAGAATTTTTTGCAATCTCTTTAACACTAGATAGATCATAGCACGATGGAATAATAGCAACTTTTTCTGCACCTTCAGCAATGCTTACACCAACTTTAGATGCAAACGTAAACATGGAAACAATTCCTGGTATCACATTAATATCCATATATGGATAGTTTTCTTTTAGATCCTTGTGCATATAGATCCAAGTACTATACAAGTAAGGATCACCTATTGTAAGATACACAACATTTTTTCCAGTAAGAACTGTTTCAGCCATTATTTTTGCATTCTTTTTCCATGTCGCTTCAAGAATATCCTTATTTTTTGTCATTGGAAAGATTAGCTTTACAATTTTTTGATTTTTTGATTTATCAATTATAGGTGAAACAACACTAAATGCAATACTTGGTCTATCTTCACTAGAGGCAGGACACATGATAATGTCTGCATTTTGAATTGCTTTTACAGCCTTGACAGTGAGCAATTCTACGTCTCCGGGACCTACTCCAATTCCAATCAATCCAGGCATGTAAAGTATGGATTTTATCCCAATTAAAAATCTAGATTACACCTTGGTAGCAGAAATTATTGTTACAGGATTTCTTGCAAGCATCATAGTTCCTGCAGTGGTTTTTCTGCTTTTTGATACTGTTATCTGAATAATATCCACAAATTCAAAATGCAATTTCTTAAGAACTTGTAACACTGAATAAAATGTCTCAATTAGTATCATACCAATTACAATTCTACCTCCTGATCTTAATTTGTTCTCAGAAAGCTCAACTATTTCTTTTGTATCACCACCAGTCCCTCCAATGAATATTGTATCAGCTTCTTCAAGTTCAAGCATCTTTTCTTTAGCATTACCATAAATTACAGAAATATTTGATATGCCAAATTTTTCTATGTTTTTTTTAGTTAATTCTACAGCATTTTGATCATAATCAATGGCCAATACTTTACCCGATGATCCAATTTGAAGTGCAGCTTCAATAGATATAGATCCACTACCACAACCAATATCATAAACTATTTGACCTGGCCTTAATCTTGCTTTACTAATTTGAATAGTTCTTATTTCCTCTTTTGTTATTGGAACGTTTTCTGTTCGCTCAAAAAGTTCATCTGGAATTCCAGGAGTTTTGTAATTCCACATAGTCTATCATTAATTCTAAATTATCAAATTATAGATTAATGCCGGCAGAAACAGTTCCTGCATGAAGTAATGTATAAGTTACAATCCAAGTAAACAGGTATAAAAAAACATAGCTACCAATACCTTGTGTAACAATTTTTTTCCTATCTGATGATGGTAATTGTAATTTCATACCTTTTGCAACAATAATTGTACCAATAAACACTATTATCATAAACACAATCGAAGCCCATCTTCTTTCTTCACCTTCAATATCTTCAAACATGAAAGTTGCTGCAGAACCAGCAATTACTGCTAACCCAACACGTAACCAAAATAATTTGTTTAATTTTCTATCTTTCTCACTTTTTTCAGCTACACTAACAGGCGAATCTGCTGATTTATCTGGAACAGGATCAGATTTTTCTATTTCAGGAATATCATTTGGATTTTTGTCTCTAGATTCCTTTTTTGAATCATCAGGTCCAGGTGTAGCCTCTGATTTTTTCTTTTTAAACTTTGCCAAGTAAATTTCTAGCGTGTCTCAAGCAAACCATGTTTAATATCTTTGGTCATAATTTGAGCACATCAAAGGAAGAGTATAATTTTAGACGATAAATACCATGATTATGACCCTTGCAGGAATTGAACTACGGTATTTAGTTGATAAAATTTCTGAACAAGTTCAAGATTACTATATTAGCAATATATACGGAATTACAAAAGACAGTATTCTATTCAAACTTCACCATACTGAAAAAAGTGATTTATTTATGATGATCTCAACATTTGGTGTTTGGTTAACTACAGTAAAAATTGATCAAATGGAACCAAATAGGTTGCTCAAAAGATTACGAAGTGATCTTCTTAGATTAAAATTAAAAAAAATAAAACAAATTGGTTCAGAAAGAATTGCATATTTTATTTTTGAAGGATTTGGAAAAGAGTTTATTTTAGTGGGAGAATTTTTTGGGGACGGAAATATTTTACTCTGTAGTAAAGATATGAAGATACTTGCACTACAGCATTCGATAGACGTAAGACATAGAAAACTTAGTGTAGGTTTAGAATATGCACAACCACCGGAAAATGGATTAGATATTTTTAACATATCAGAATTAGATTTTGTTGAACTTGGTACAACAGATATAGTTTCTGCTAAGTGGTTAGGACGAACTTTGGGGTTGCCAAAAAAATATGTTGAAGGTATTTTTCAGATCGCAGATGTAGATCCAAAAAAAATTGGCAATCTATTAACACCTAAAGAAATAAAGAAAATTTTTGAAACTACTAAAAAAATTGTTACAGATGTAGTATCCGGAAACCATAATCCAATAATTATTAGAAATGAAAAAACAGAAGTTGTTCCACTTAAACTAGGAACCCCTGAAGGAGAGATTACTAATGTTGATGATTTCATTAAAGGGTTAGATATTGTTTTTACAGAAAACATAGTCAAAAAAGGAAAATCTATTCAATCAAGCGGATCTGATAAAAAAATCAAAGAATTACAAACTCAAATATCTGAACAAGAAAAAGCAATTGAAATCGTTAAAGAAAGATCAAAAAATATCACAAATGTTGCAAATTCTCTTTTTGAAATGGTGTCAAAAGGAATAATGTCAATCGATGATAAAAATGCGCAAGAAATTTTGGCAAGTAATAATGCAAAACTAACTAGTGAAAAAGGATTTTCATTAATTGTAATTCAAGATGAAAAAATAAAGATAAACACTAATGCCTCACTCCAATCAATTGCATCATTATTATTTAATGAGGCAAAAAAGCAATCAAGTGCAATAAATTCAATTCAAACAATTAAAGAAAGAACAGAGCAAAAGCTAAAAAAATTCCAAAGTAAAACCGATTCTGAAAAAGATTTGGTAATGATTTCAGAAATTAGAAAGAAACATTGGTATGAAAGATATAGATGGTTCTATACATCTGATGGGTTTCTTGCAATTGGTGGAAGAGATGCTGCATCAAATTCAGCCGTAGTTAGAAAGCATTTGGTAAAAAATGATAGGATATTTCATGGAGATATTTTTGGCTCACCATTCTTTATTTTAAAAGAAGCAGAAAATGTACCTGATACAAGTATGAATGAAGTTGCACATGCAACAGTTTGCTTTAGTCGTGCATGGAGAGAAGGAATGTATGGAGTAAGTGCATATTGGGTAAATCCTGAACAAGTAAAAAAATCAGCTCCTAGCGGAGAATTTCTACCTAAAGGCTCTTTTACTATAGAAGGACAAAGAAATTTCATAAAATCTGATACTTTGAGATTAGCTGTTGGAATTATTCCATTAGACGATGATTATGTTTTAACATGTGGACCCCCTGATCCAATCAAAAAAAATTCTATTTGTTATGCAATTATTGAACCTCATGGCACTGAAATGGTAGATGTAGCCAAAAAAATTAGAATTGAATTCTCTAAATTACAAGAAGAAATTACAAAAAAAATATCTATTGATGATTTTGTTCGTGTTCTACCCCCTGGAAAAAGCCAAATTAAGGAAGTAGATATTGGAGATTATACTACTATTTCTAAATATTAAAATAAATTACATTTAGTTTAATAATTTTAATAGAATCTCACCTAGATATTTATTCAAAATCATGGATAATGATATAAGCTAGAATTAATGTTATTTTGTTTTGAATACCTAGAGCTTCTTATACGATTTAATTACAATGTTTTCAAGTTTTCTTTAAACAAAAAATACAATGTCATCTAATGTATTATAAAAATTCTATATCTATCTATTAGTTGAAACACATCTTCAACTAATTTAATCATCTTATAATTTGTATAAATTGTAGACACTAAATGATTTATCTCTATGGAAAAGCAATTGATTTAATTACTATAGAATCTAATTCTGAAATTTTAATTCTCTTTTGTTCCATACTATCTCTCATTCTAATTGTTACAGTTTCATCTTCCAACGTTTGATGATCAACAGTAATTGCAAACGGAGATCCAATCTCATCTAGTCTTCTATATCTTCTTCCTATTGCTCCTGAATGATCCAAAAATGCATCACATTTTCGTTTAATTTTTAGATAAATCTCATCAGCCTTTTCTTTTAATCCATCTTTTTTCACTAATGACAAAATTCCAATATGAACAGGTGACAAATAGGGTTTTAGAGCTAAAACTATTCTATCATGCTCTTTATCATCTCTCAGACTGTGCTCTAAGATAGTATAAAGACTACGATCAATTCCCATTGAAATCTCAAAGACATGAGGAAGAACTTTTTCATCATTATCCATTACATCGAATTTCTCATTACTTTTTTTTGCATGACTTGACAAATCATAGTCTGATCTATAATTGCATGCAACTAATTCAAGCCAACCAATTGTAGTCTTAACTTCAAAGTCAAATGCCACATCAGCATAGAATGCTTTTTCTTTGTCACCTAGTTTTCTGAATCTACTTTTTGTAATATCAATGCCTGTTTTTTCATAAAATTCTGTCAATATCGCTAAGTAGTATGCAACAAACTTGTTTGGAATAATACCTGATTCTACTGCTTCTTTACATGTCATGGATACAGGATATGTATCTGTTTGAACTTGGATTATCACATTCTGAATTTCTGAGAATTTCTCCATTTCATCTAATTTGGATGGATTACAAAATACTTCAATTTCTGCCTGATAAAATTCTCTTAAACGAAGAAGACTTTGTCGTGGTGCTATCTCATTTCTAAAACTTTTGCCAACTTGTGCAATTCCCAAAGGAAGTTTCCCTCTCATAGTTTTGAACAGTCTCGGAAAATCTACAAAAATTGATTGACATGTTTCAGGTCTAAGATATGCTTCCTCCTCCTCAGGCCCAATACCAACTTTGAACATCATATTGAAATTCTTTGTCTTACCAAAGCTCCCTTTACATTTTGGACACTTTATGTTATTTTGTAAAATAGCATTATCAAATTCTATCAAATCCTCACTTTCAGGGATCTCAATACCTGAAATCTCTGCAATCGTTCTATCTGCTCTAAATGTTGAATTACATTTTGTACATTTTATTATTGGATCTGCAAAATTACCCAAATGACCTGATGCCTCAAAAACTGATTTTGACATTATTTGGGAACCATCAATTTCAAGCATCCCATCACGTCTGATCAATTCCCTTCTCCATAACTCTAAAAACTTATTTTTCAAGCCAACTCCGGATGGTCCATATTCCCAAAACCCTGCTTGTGCATCTGCATAAACCTCACAGCTAGGAAAATAAAATCCACGTTCAAGTGCTAATTTCATTACATCTTCATAATCCATAATTTGATTCCTTATATTCATAGAATAAATTTCTACGCAAATTCCTTTGCTTTTCTAATATTCTCAAAGTCGTCCCTTTCATCATCAATAGGAGTCTCTAAAATTATTGGAATTTTTTTCTTGTTTGCAAATTTTACTACAGCTTCGATTCCTTTTTCTCCAATTCCACCCAATCCTAAATGATAATGTCTATCCAGATTACAACCAATTTCCCCTTTAGCATCATTTAGATGCAGAATTTTCAGATTTTCTATTCCTACGTATTTATCAAATTCCAAAAATGTTTCTTTTACACTATCTTTATTTGTTAGATCATATCCTGCAACAAATGCATGACAAGTGTCAAAACAAACACCAAATTTTTTTGTAGGTTTTAACTGTTTGAAAATCTCTCCTAACTGTTTAAAATCAGAACCAACAGAATTTTTTTGTCCTGCAGTATTTTCTAATAAAATCATCACATCATTTTTTGTTTGACCTGCTTTAGTTAAACCCTCTACTAATTTTTTAATTCCAGCTTCCTCACCTGTTCCTAAATGACTACCAAGATGAGTTACTAAATATGGAATCCCTAACTGTGAACATCTCTCAACTTCGCTAATCAAAGTTTTAACTGATTTTTCAAATCCATCTTCTTTTGGAGTTGCAAGATTTGGTAAGTATGGCATATGAGCACAAGTTGCAAATCTGTCAATCTTACTTGTTTTTAATTTTAATTTAAAATTAGCAATGTCATCCTTGGTTAGTTCTTTTGCATGCCAACCTCTCGGATTTCTTGTAAATATCTGAAAAGCAGAACATTCTCTTTCAACAGCATTATCCACTGCTTTGTCAATTGATCCTGATATCGATACATGGCATCCTATCTGCATTTGTGTTAATTTTCTTAAAACATAATTTAAACTAGGGTCCAAATTTAAAAAACCAGATTTTTAAGTAAACTAGGTGAATTACTAACATGTTAGAACTGGGTACTGATGAATTTGCAAAATATCCGTTTCTGGAAGGTGCTGGGAAAATTCTTAAAGACAAAGGTTTCCCATTATCACAATTTGGAACTGATCCTGATCTTAAATCAGTAGTTGATAAAGCATATCACAGACTTAAAGTTTCTACCAAAGGAGGTATCTACAAGTCTGAAATTATCAATGGAGAAGCATCTGATTCTGCTCGTGAAAAAGAGATTTTTTCATTTCTCTTAGCAATAGTATTGATAAAATTAACCGGAATGCACACGTTGATTAAAAGATTTGCTCTTGCCGAAGCTAGACGTGCAGAAAACCATCTTGAAAAAGATTTAGGAAAAGCTTCTGATAAATCAAAAATTGATTTAGCAATAAGAATTATTTATGATTTATTTAGTATTGAAGTTATAAAAGAAGATGATTTTTTTAAAATATCCGTATCTGATTATCTAAAACATTCAATAGATTTTCATGAAAGAGAATGGAAATTAATCAACCGACATGTAGAAGATGGAAAAGTATTACTTACTCCAGATAAAACAGTTAGATTAATTCGAAAAGAATTAGGCAATTACATTATCTCCAAAATTACAAATGCACCGACTCCACCGATGATATCTGGACTTGAAAATATAGTAAAGGAATTTACTTCAATTGGTAAAGATCTTGCTCCTTCTTACATTGTAACTAGTGGTGATTATCCTCCTTGCATCAAACATGCAATTGAAGTTCTTGAGAAAGGTGAAAATCTCCCTCATTCAGGAAGATTTATGCTTGCCACATTTTTACTTTCAAAGGGACAAACAGTTCAGCAAATTGCACCCTTGTTTAAAAATGCGCCTGATTATAATGAACGTGTTACACTATACCAACTTAATCACTTATCTGGAATGTCCGGAAGCGGTACCCAATATTCTTGTCCTTCGTGTGAGAAACTTAAAACTCAAAGTTTGTGTTATGCAATATCTGAATGTGATACCATCATTAATCCATTACAATTTGGAAAGAAGAGACAATCATGAAAGAAATTGATGTTAAGTTTGTAGAGGAATCATTTAAAAAATATTATTTTGATCACTTTGATCTTATTAAAGTTCCAGAAAGGGCATCTGAAAGAGAATTTGGTTATCAAAAGTTTAACTCCGGAATGATTCGTCATATTTCAATAAAATCTGATAAGGAATTACATCTTTTATTTATGCAAAATACTCCATCTGATGTTTATTGTTCAAATGCATGTTATTCCTTTCCTAATTTACCAATGAATGAAAAGGATTGGCAAGAGGCAGATCTAATTTTTGATATTGATGCAAAAGATCTTGATTTACCATGTAGAACAAATCACACTATATCAATATGTAATCAATGCAATGAAATTTTAAAAAATTCTTCAAAATGTATAAATTGTAATTCTATAAAATTAGAGAAAAAATCACTCCCATGTAAAAATTGTATTAATGCTTCAAAAACAGAAGTATCAAAATTATCTCAAATCTTAATTGATGATCTTGCTATAGTCCCCGAAAATATTCATGTATATTTTTCAGGTAATGAAGGATTTCATGTTTATGTACGTAACTCACAATTTCAACAAATTGATTCTAGAGGAAGATCCGAATTAGCAGATTATATCATGTTCCGTGGAGTGATTCCTGAAACATTTGGAATGAAAAAATTTAAACAAGATAGGTCCTCATTCCCAGATTTTGATGAAAAGGGTTGGAGAGGAAGATTTTCTAAATATATTTTTGGTTCTAAATCAAAACGCTCAAAAATTATCTCAGAACTAATTATTAATGGTTATTCATCTTTTCAAAAGATTCTTGATGAAGCATCACAAAATATTGGTGTAAAAATTGATCCTAATGTAACCATGGATGTTCATAGAATTTTTAGACTCCCAGGTTCCATTAACAGCAAAAGTGGTCTTACAAAATTATATTGTGAAAATTTGTCAAAGTTTGATCCGTACGTTGAAGCATCTTTTCTCAATGATGATCCCATAGAAATTATTGCAACCTGCCCGATTCAATTTAGTCTTAAAAGCAAAAAATTTGGTCCATATAACAATGAAAAAGTAACTATTCCTACTTTTGCAGCAGTCTATATGATTTGCAAAAAACTAGCAATATTAGCTTAATTTTACTGGTAAGACATTAATTTACCAAATCTTAACAAAACTTGATTTTGTATAGTGCTTCTACTGATAAACAAACTCCTCCTCCTGATGCTGGAAAATTCATCAGATTAGGTATTGTTGCTGTTATAGGAATCATAATTTTTGCCGCAGTAGGAAATCAGGCAGTAATTCTATCAATGAACTTCACCGAATTTGGTGATCAATTCAGTAAACCCCTCTATTACACATTAGTCTCAACCATAATTCTATCTGCAATTGCTCTTATTCGCGTAAATATTGTAGGCAGATCTTCAATTTTCTGGTATGTTATCAGTTCAGGAATAGGATTTCTTGGAAGCGGCGGACAGCAACCAATATCAACTAACATTCAAAGTTTCAGAAATTATAAACTTCCTTATGTACAGTTTATAATTTGGCAAATTACTAAGATATTACTTTTTGGAGCATTCTTTGCAAATATTATGTTTGGATTTGCCACAGTTTCATTTATTGAAGGAAATTACCTAGGAATTGAATATCTGCCAAAATTATTTACATTACCTTTTGTGACTCCAGATACTAATCCAACTTATGCTGTTGAAAATGTGGTTCCAATGATTCCTGCATTAGTAATATTGATCCCACCATTACTTGCAGCTATTGGATTGCGTTTAGTATTATACGTTGGAATTCATAGAATTATTCATGTAGTTACATCATATCTACAAGATTCTAAAGAAGGCAAGCCAAGATATCTAAACTACGTTTCAACTATTGAAGGAATGATTGGCATTGCTACTATTTGGGTAGGATTTAATCTCTTCTTTACTGATCAAATCGATTATAATACAAGATATGTAATTGGTGGTACACTTATTATTGGTCTTGCACTAATTACATTTTCAATAGTTGATAGAATTCGTGCACGTGTACTAACTCATATGTTTAAGCGAGATGTATACATTAGAATTCTAACAATTATTGTTATTGCAATAATTGTTGCAGGTGTTGTTTCTGTTAACAACAGTATTGCTGATGCAAAGAAGATTGAATTTTTAGGACCATATACAGCTCAACAAATTGGGGTGAATCGTCATCTTGGTGAATTAAACAACGTGCAAGAAAATATTCATAAAGTTCAATTAACATCTGTTTCTTCAAATAATATCAAAAATTATGTTAGTCAACATAATGATGTACTTGATGTAATCCGAGTCTGGGACTGGGAGGCAGCTTTTGCAAAATTAAAGCCTGAGATAGGCCTAATTCCATACGTAGACTTTGAAGACAATGATATCTTGCGCTTTAACAATACGTTGTATTGGACTGCATCTATGAAACCTATTCTACCAACATCTGTTAGCCTTGAAAATAAATGGTATAATGAACATCTGGTATACACGCATGCTCCAAATGGATTCCTTACTTTAGAAGCAACAGATGGCCAGATTGTTGATAGCGGAGAATTTTTCAAACAAAGAGCAATTTACTATGGTGAAGGAGGCCTTTTTACGGAAACATGGTCTGGTTATCCAAATTCAAGAGGCTCTAACAGTGCAGAACTTGGAGGAGTATCCTATTCTGGTTTGGGTGGATTAGATATATCACCACCATTAAGTTGGATATTTGAGCCAAACTTTTTACTTTCATTTCCATCTGAATCAGTCCATATTATGAGATACAAAGATGTACATGATAGAATGCAAATTTTGTATCCTTATTTCCTTTATGATTTGTTTGGAAAAGAATTAGATTCGCTTCCTGTTACAGATGGAACGAATTCTTATTGGTTGATTCCATTAATTATTGGATTTGATACTAGTGATATTCCATGGTCAGTTGGTAATCCATATTTACGTTTAGTAGGTTATGCGCTAGTGGATGCATACAATGGTGATATTCAATTACTAAAAACTGGTGATGATTTCTTTTCAGAAATGTTTTCTAGTCAATACTCTGATCAATTCAAACCAATACCAACATGGTTAGAAGAACAAATTAGGTATCCTGTTGAACTATTTAATTGGAAAACCGAGATGTATAATATTTATCATGTGACTAATGTAGAGACTTTTATTCAGGCAAACGAATTTTATGAAATTCCACGTGGTCTTGATACCTATTATGTTGTAGCAAAACCACCTGGTTTTGAAAAAACTGAATTTTTGGGATTACTTTCATTAGAATTAAGAGGATCTCAGGGCAGAAATCTTGCAGGATATATGATAGTTGAAAATGATCTCACAGGTTTAGGAAATATGCAGTTTTATGAGGTTCCATTAAACTCTACAACAAAATTAATTGGTCCTACTGCAGTCCGAGAAGCGCTTGATAGAGATCCAGAATTTGCTCAACTAAAGACTCTCTTAAGAAATCCAAGAATTGGTGATAATATTTTATATCGTGTAGGTGATCATGATGTTTACTTTATTCCTGTATATACTGCAGGTGCTGGTGGTGTAGTAGCCCAATTGGGTACGATTGCAGCAGTAGGAGCAGCATTTAATGGAGAATATTTTGTAGGGTTAGGGGAAACCCAAGAAAAAGCATTTGAAGCATATTTGAAGAAAGTTTCTGGTGTTGCATCAGCTGTTACTACTGCTGATGATAATTATGTTGAACTAATTAGAAGTGATAGAATTGAAATAATTAAATTATTATTTGAAGAAAATGGAATTTCAGTTGCTGAGCCAACATCAATTCAAATTCCATTATCATTCAATGAAGGGGAGACATTCTTCTTTACTGAAAGTGATCGTCTAAGCACTGTAGAGTTCTTGTCTGACTTTATTGATGACTTTGTAAAACCAAGAAGTGATAGAGTATTCATGTGGCAAGAAGAAAATAATCTCAACATTGGAACAATCTTTAACAAAGATGGAATATCTGAGATACATTACGTCTCGATTGAGGTAGGCAACTAATTGCTACTTGTTGTTGATAATGGATCTATCTATACAAAAAATTTAACTGATTTTTTAAACAACCAAAATATTTTATTTAAGAAACAAATCCCACATCTTTTAGATTTGCTTTCCCTTGAAAATTATGATTCTTTCATCTTATCTGGAAGAAGGAAAAATGATAAAAAAACCAATGAAATTAATTCTAAAATTATTACTTATTCAATCAAAAATAACATAAAACTACTTGGAATCTGCTATGGCGCAGAAATCTTAGCTCTAACCTTGGGTGGTACGATTAGAAAAATTCCATTACCTCAAAAGGGGAATGAAAAAATTAAAATAATAAAAGATAACTCGATCTCAAGTAATTATTTAGAAGTATTTGAAAGTCATGGATTTGAGATATCAAAATTACCTAATGTGCTTATTCCACTTGCTGAATCAAAAAATTGCCGATATGAAATAATTCGACATAAAACAAAGCCAATTTTTGGAACACAATTTCACCCAGAAATGAGTAAAGATGGTCATGAATTAATTAAAAAATTTTGTCTATTTTGATTGATATTAATAACTCTTAGAATTTCTTAATTCATGGAGCAAGAGGATCATCAATTAATTTTACCATTAATTGATCAAGAAAATATTTGTCTTCCATTACCAATTAACGTAGTATCAAAATATTGGAATATTGAATTATCTATGGTAGAGGCTGAAGAAACTGCCAAACAGTATTTAGGATTTGATGGAAGTATTCTAATTGAAGGAATTGAATCTGCTGAAAGACATGGTTTATCGTGTAAAATAGTTAATTCGTCTTTAAAAGAATTAAAAAAAATTATTGATTTGGGGATACCTCCAATAGTTATTCTTCCAGGAATTCCTGAAATTACTCAACATGCTTCAGTAATTACTGGATATGATGATGAAGAAAAAACAATTCTTCATTATATTCAGACAGGTAATAAACAAGGAGAACAACAAGAAGGAGCAATACCTCAGGATATTTTTGAGAAAGAATGGTCTGAAGAAGGAAAATTATTGATACTATTAGCCCCTTCAGACACCTTCTCATCAGTATCTCTTGAAAATGATTCTAGTAACAAATCAAATCGTCTATGTTTTACTTCTGAAAAATTTCGTATTCTAAAAAATTCCAAAGATACAATTGAATCATTACAACAAGCTCTAAAACTTGATGCAAAAAATTCAACTGCATTAAATCTTTTGGGAGCAATAATGAATGAACAAAATTCTTCTGATTGTATCAAATATTATGAAAGATGTCTAGAAATCAACAAAAGATCATATTTGAGTTATAACGGTCTGGGAAATTACTATCTAAAAACAAATCAATTTCAAAAAGCAGAAGAATGTTATACAAAGGCCATTAAAATTAACCCAAAAAGATCTGCAAAAATTTACAAAAATCGTGCTTATCTAAGAGAAAAACAAAATAAAAACTCTGATACAAAAGAAGATCTCCGAACTTATTTGAAATACTCTCCTAAAGCTTCTGATAGAGGAATAATAGAGCAAGCAATACGTGAATTATAATGCGGAGTGCGGGATTTGAACCCGCGACCTTCAGCTTGGGAAGCTGACATCTTACCAGTCTAGACAAACTCCGCCTAGAAAATATTCATTGACTATGATTAAATATCTTGATTGCTGTATTATTACATGGATGCAAGATGTCCTGAATGTGAAAAGGTTGCAAAATTAGATGATGATATTACTGTGGTAAAATGCCCTCACTGTAACTTCGAATCAGACTATGATTCATATCTTGAAATAATGAAAGATCATGCAATCAATATGTCATCTGAATACATTCCTGATAGACCCGGAATCTAATCACCAATAATTCCCTTTATCTGAGCAATCTAAATGAGCTCCACAATTGGGACAAAACATATGACATGCTTGCATATCAACCATTTTGTTATTACATCGTGGACATTTGATATCCTCTACCATGCCTATATTTGATAATCTTGATTTAAAAATAATGTCCAAAGGTTAATTAGTCCTTCAACTTTTTTTTGGAATAATTGGCAAACTTCAAACTTACAATCTCCGACATTAAAGGGAAATCAGTTTCAAAAGAACTCAAAGATAGTGATGCTAATGCATTATTGGGATTACAGTTAGGAAATGAAACTGATGCTGCAATTGTAGGATTGTCTGGAAAATTAAAACTTACTGGTGGTAGTGATAAGTCTGGAGTACCAATGAGAAATGATATTCATGGTGCTGCAAGAAAACAAGTTTTACTTTCTAAAGGTGTAGGTTTACAAAATGCAGATACTGGACAAAGAAAAAGAAAATTAATGCGTGGAAATACTCTATCCGAAGAAATCTATCAAGTAAATTGTAAATTTGATGGAGAATTACCAGTTGAAAATACTGAAGAAAAAACAGAAGATAAAAAAGAATAACTTAACATATACCGATTGTAAATTTTGATTCATGCATTGGCGAGAAACACTTCCTGATTGGTATATTAAAAAATATGGTTATCAACCATGTGTTAACATTGGTACTGCTGGTCATGTAGATCATGGAAAAACAACTCTGATTCAAGCTCTAACTGGTTCATGGACAAGTGTACACAGTCAAGAATTAAAACGTGGAATTACAATTCGTGTTGGTTACTCAGATGCAGCTTTTTACAAATGTAAAAAATGTGAAGAACCTTTAGGTTATTCAACAACTCCAAAGTGTAATAATTGTGGAAAAGAAAGTGAATTATCTAGAGTAGTGAGTTTTGTAGATAGTCCAGGGCATGAAAGTTTGATGGCAAACATGCTTTCAGGATCTGCTCTTATGGATGGTGCATTATTACTAGTAGCAACAAATGAAAAAGTTCCCAAACCTCAAACCAAAGAACATCTTTTAGCTCTTCAAACTCTTGGAATTCAACAAATAGTTATAGTTCAAAATAAGGTTGACTTACTTTCTTATGATGAAGCTCTAACAAATTATCAAGATATTACAAAATTTGTTAAAGGGACTTATGCTGCAAAAGCACCTATTATTCCAATCTCTGCACAATCTGGATTAAATATTGATGCATTAATTGGTTCAATAGAATCAACAATCAAAACTCCAGATAGAGATGAAAAAGCAGATACTGTAATGCATGTTCTACGTTCTTTTGATGTGAATAAGCCTGGAATAAAACTAAAAGATATCAAAGGTGGAGTAATTGGGGGAAGTCTTATTCAAGGAATTTTTAATGTTGGAGATGAAATTGAAATAAAACCTGGTATTATGAATGAGAGAAAAAAATCATATGAACCGTTACTAACAGAAATCACTTCATTAGGAACAGCTGCGGGAATCGTGGAATCTATAAAGCCTGGCGGTCTAGTAGCTATTGGAACAAAATTAGATCCGTCTATGACTAGGAGTGATTCATTTATCGGCTCAGTTATTGGTAAACCTGGAACACTCCCTGAAAACTCCACAGATCTAAAATTAGAAGTTAATCTTTTTGATTCTGCAGTAGGTGCAACTGAAGACATTAAAGTTCAGCCAATTCAGTCAGGAGAATTACTTCGATTAAACATTGGAACTGCACCAATATTAGGTAAGGTTAACAAAGTAAAATCGAAAAATATTGAAATTGAACTTAGAAGGCCTGCATGCATCTTTGAAGGAGGGAATGTTGCCATCAGTAGAAGAATTGCTGAAAGATGGAGACTAATTGGTGCAGGAATAGTTGGTTGAAGTAATCTGTGATACTAATTTTCTTATTCATCTAGCAACTAGAAGAATCAAAAATATTGATAATTTAGATGTTGAAATAGGTCAGATCACTTTTGTAGTGCCACAGGTTGTAAAAAATGAATTATCTAAATTAGCAACCAATCCAAAAAAAAATCAAGACATCCAATCAACTTTAAATTATATAAAAAATTTTAAAATCATTCCCATATTTGGCACATTTGCTGATAAAGAATTACTTGATTATGTATCTAACAATAAAGTTATTGTTGCTACTATGGATAAAGAATTAAAAAAACAGATTAAGGAATATGGTAATTCAATACTGTCATTTTCAAATGATACAATAGTTTTAGAATCTTAGAAATATTTAACTTCATGGGATTCTTAATGCTTTTCATATGAAATCTCTATCTTTAGAAAGTAAATCATTTGAAAATGGAGAAATAATTCCTAAAAAGCATGGTTATAAACATGGAAATAATAGTCCCCATCTTAAAATCAGTGGAATTCCAGAAGGAACAAAATCATTGGTTTTGATCATGGATGATCCAGATGCAATGGGAGCTGTCGGAAAAGTTTGGGTTCATTGGGTTTTGTGGAATATCTCTCCTAATACTAAAGAAATTCTAGAAAATTCTATTCCAATTGATTCAATTGAAGGCAAAACTGATTTTGGAGAAATTGGTTATGGAGGTCCTGCTCCACCAGACAAAGAACATACTTACGTTTTCAAACTTTATGCTCTAGATCATGAAATTTCTCTACAAAAAGGATCAACTAAAGCAGATGTTGAAAGATCTATGGATAATCATATTCTAGCTAAAACAAAACTTGAAGGAAGATATGCTCCATAATCTTATTTTGCTTTTGAAATAAAATATTAGATTTTTTGATAGAGTAAAAAGTAAATATAATTGATGAAAAATATTGAATTCAAAATCTAGTTTACTTTCTATTGGAAAATTTGATTTAAAGTTTTAACATATCTTAATCATAGGAATTCTTTTACAATTTTTTTTAATTACTTCTCAATCAAATCTTACCGGTTAGGCACTAAATCAGTCTAATCCTTTATTTAACTATCTGAGAAGTAACGCTCTTGATGAAATATATGCTGATTATGTAGTAGTTTTTGTTCAGGTCAGATACAGTTGTTAATATTGACAATCAATATTATCAGTTGTATATGCAAAAGATATTAAATTCTCTGTAATGGGAACAATCCATTAAATTAAATTTCTAATTGTATCTCTCAGCTAATCTATATCGCATGTATTTGTCATCTGGTGAAAATTTAGCAGGGTGTACTGAAATCGTCTCTTCCCCACACTTGGGGCACTTTTCTTTTAAAGTATAATGATTATACTTTGAACATTTTCTTAATAGGAATCTCATCTTAATTATCTCTTGTTTTCTTTGATTCTTCTCTAGTAAATTTGAATGAACCTTTTTTCTTTTCTATATTTGTTTGAATTTCTTCAATAATTGGTTTTAATGATTTTTCAGCAGATTTGAAATTCTCTGAAGTAATTGACAATCTATATTTTGGTGCACCCAAATATGTGATATCTATAGTAGAATCTTTTTTTAATATATCTAGTAATATTTTTTTAATAATTTCAACTCCATCTGATTTTTCACTTGTGATTTCCATAATGCCTCTAATTTCAACTGATGGAAGTTTAATTTTTGAGCAAATTTCTTCAATTACTGTTACTGTTTTTTTTGCAATCTTTAATTCTTTTACAGATTCAATTCCATTTCTTCCAATTTCTATAAATGCATCGTAAACTGAATCAAACTTTGAATATATACTATCTTCCAATTTTTCAATTTCTTCATCTGTTAATTTTGCTTTTTCTTTAACATTTTGTAATATTGTTTTACCTTTTTCAAATTTCTTAACTTCCTTCAGCTTTTGTTTTTTCTGATCTTTTGATACTTGTTTTAATGATAAATCAATATCTCCTCGTTGAGAATTTACTTTTTTAACAAGGAGAACTTTTTTCTCACCATCTCTGACAAATCTACTTACTGATCTAATCCAACCTGGAGCAATCTCTGAGATATGTAAAAATCCTTGAATACCGCCGTATTCATCTAATGTGACATATGCCCCATGATCCATTACCTTTGTAACTGTAGCTAGAACAATTTCACCCTGTTCAGGCATTTCTTGAATTTCAGTAGACATTTCTTCTAAAACTTATTCATGCGTAATTTAATGTTGCTGGTTAGAAATCAATTCCCTTCTTAGCTTTTATGCCATGCTGAAATGGATGTTTAATCTCTTTCATTTCAGTTACTAGATCCGCTATTTCAATTACTTTGTTTGTGGCATAGTTTCCTGTTAATACTAAATCCATTGATTGTGGTTTTGATTTGATTATGTTAAGAACATCCTCTACTGCAATCAATCCAAGATTTACTGCATAATTAATCTCATCTAAAATTACTATATCGTATTTTCCTGATTGAATTTTTTCATTACTGATTCTAACTGCCTCTTTTGCAATTTTTTCATGATCTCCTTTTGGACTTTTGTCATCAATTATTCCAACAAATCCTTTGCCTACAGCAATCATCTCAAATTCAGGCTCAAGTCTTTTAGAAGAATCCATTTCACCATAGTGCCATGAACCTTTAATGAATTGAATCATGCAAATTTTTTTCCCATAACCTGTTGCTCGTAATGCAATTCCTAATGCTGCAGTTGTTTTCCCCTTACCTTTTCCTGTATATACAATAGTTAATCCATACTTTTCCATAGTCAGCATTCAAAGGATATGGGTAAAAACATTCGGTATTTTTTAAAAAAGTATCAATTTAAATAAAAAATGATTCTAGTCATACGAATTGCAAATTCCTAGGATTGTATTAGCAGGCACTACAAGTGGAGTTGGAAAAACATCCATCACATGTTCTATTATTCATGCTTTACAAAAACGAGGTTACTCAGTACAACCATTTAAAGTAGGTCCTGATTACATTGATCCAAGTTATCTTTCAAGTATCTCAAAACGTGAAACATATAACTTAGATGTTTGGCTAATGGGAAAAAATCAAGTTTTGAATAGTTTTATTGTAAATTCAAAATCAAGTGTATCTGTAATTGAGGGCGTGATGGGTTACTACGATGGTTTTAGTGGAAATTCAAATTATGCTAGTACTCATCATGTAGCTTCAATTACAAAATCTCCTGTACTCTTGGTTTTGGATGCAAGTAAAACAGCTCGTTCTATTGCTGCAACTGCACTTGGGTTTCAAAAATTTCATCGAAATTCACGCATTGCTGGAATTATTCTTAACAAAATAAGTAGCAAGAAGCATGAATTTTTATGTAAATCTGCGCTAGAAAAAACTAAAATTCCAATAATTGGCATTATTTCAAAAAATCCAATCCTAAATTTGGAATCACGTCATTTAGGGTTGATATCCACACTAGATAATAACACACTAAAAAATCAAATTAGAAAAATATCAAAAATAATTTCAAAATGTTTAGATGTGGATCAAATTATCAAAATTATAAAAAATCCAATCACTTTACCACAAAAATCAAAACACATACACAAAAAACAGAAAACTACAATTGCAGTTGCTCGTGACACTTCGTTCAATTTCTATTATCAAGATAATCTTGAAGCACTACAACGTGAAGGAGCAAATCTAAAATTCTTTAGCCCTGTTAATGATAAAAAAATACCAAAATGTGATGGACTCTATATTGGAGGAGGATTTCCTGAAGTTTTAAGTAATTTACTTGAAAAAAATATCACTATGAAAAAAATAATTAAAAAAATGGCTGAAGACAATCTTCCAATATATGCCGAATGTGGTGGATTGATGTATCTAACAAAATCTATTATTTCAGATAACAAAAATCACAAAATGGTTGGTTTATTTGATGCTGAAACCAAAATGACAAAGAAAATGAGACTTAATTATACTAAAGGAAAGATCACTCAAAAAAACCCCATCTCAGACAAATTACATAATTTTCAGGGTCATGAATTTCATTATTCACAATTAGATTCCATTTCATCTGATTCAAAATTTGTGTATGATTTAGAAATTGGTGAGGGAATAAAAAAACATCAAGACGGGATGCTAGTACACAACACACTTGCTTCTTATGGTCATCTCTATTTTGATAGTTCAAATTATGCGCAAGTTTTTGTTAAAAATTGTATAGACTATTCACGAAGCTGATTCTGCTCTAATTAATTTAAAAATTGCATTGATTATGGCAGAAGCTGATGAGCTACCACCTTTTCTACCAATATTTGTAATAAATGGAGCACCTTCTAACTTTGATAATTGCTCTTTTGATTCAGCAGCACAGATGAATCCCACTGGAATTCCAATTATTAATGCAGGTCTGATAATATCTTCCTTCACCATCTGAATTACTTCTTGAAGAGCAGTAGGGGCATTGCCAATAGCTACTATACCTCCATCAATATTTGATTTAGCTACTCTCATGGATACCTGGGAGCGTGTCTTCCCTTCTTTTTTTGCTAATTCCATTATTTCTGGATTGGATATATTGCAAACTATGTTGTTTTTAAAATCTTTAAGATTTTGCTTATTCAGGCCTCCAATCACTCCATTAACATCAACTACTATACTGCAGCCATTTCTTAAAGCATCCATGCCACTTTGAATTGCATCCTTGTGAAAAATAATTTTATTTTTATTTGCAAAATCAAAGTCTGCTGTTGAATGAATTACTCTTCTCACAATTGGCCATTCCTTTTCATTATATTGATGTGTACCAATTTCATCTTCAATCATTTGCATACTGGCATCTTCAATTGATTGACCTTTTTTAGTTTGCATTTTCTACCTCTCTTGCTCTCTCTGATATCAAATCTATCATTTTTTTATCAGTTCCTAAATGTTTGGTAATGAAAGTTTTTTCTATATTAGAATTTTTTAGTGCTGGTATCAAATCATTATTTATATCATTTTTTACGTGTGCTCCTTCATGAAGAAAATAAAAAACAATAACTAGTACTTTTGGATTATCCTTTTCACATTTTTGTATACCTTTAAAAATATCTGGTTGTTCTATTTCCAACCAACATCTACTTACATTTCTATATGAATTATTTAATCCAGTAACAATATAATTTAACGACATTTGAGCATTAGGATCTTTACTTCCATGCCCTATAATCATTACATCTACATCTTTTTTTGGAAGAGTGATTTGATTTTCTTGTAATGTTTTGGATATTCTATTTTCAACAATATCTATCAAAGTTTTGTGCATGCTCATAGGTTTAGTGACAACAAATTTTACATTGGTATCTTTTTGGAATTTCATTACATCCGTAACTGCATTCTTTACTTTTTTACCTGGATACAAAAAATAAGGAACTATAGTCAAAGAATCAATATCTTGTTTGAGACACTTAGTAATTCCATCTTCGATATATGGTGGTTCAACCTCTAGAAAACAAAAATCAACAAACTCATAGCCGCCTTTTGCATGAATTCCTTTGCAAATTATCTCTAATTCTTCAGAAGCCTCTCTTTCCCTGCTTCCTCTATCAATTAGTAGTAATCCTCTTTTCAATTCAAAATCCTCGCTATTGCTATTGTCAAATTTGGTGGGAATTTTTGCTTTTCTACAATCAATTCTCCTCCAGAAACCTTGATGGCTGCAGCTTCAGATACACTTGGAGTTCCTTCAAACGCTCTTACAGTTTCTGATGGGTTTGGAGCAGAAATCTCATCTAAATCCTCTTTGCTTACATATTCAACAGGAATATCCATTTCTTCTCCAAGATCTATCAATCCTTGTACATCCTGTGGTTTTTTTATTGAAACAAGTTTTACAACCGACTTTGAACTTAGTTTAAATTTTTCTAAACAAAACTCAATTCCTTCTTTGATTGTCTCTTTTGTAGTGTCCCAGTGTAATCCAACACCTATCACTAAGCTTGGAGGACGATATATTACAGATTGTTTAGATAACTCTCCATCGATTATTTTATCCGAAATTATGAGATATGCTTTAGAGTTTGATTTTTTTAAATCTTGTAAATTTTCATAAATTGAAACATTTTTTGGCAATTCTTTACACCATTTTTTATTACCTGCATCTTGAAAAACTCCTATAGGTTCCTCATTTACCATATGTGCACTAATTTTAGTTACGGTTGAATCATCATCGATTTTCCAATTAAATTCTCTTCCAACAAGATCAACTGCTATAGTTTTGTTAACATCAGCTGCAGTAGTTATTACTGGTAAAGATCCTAATTTTTCTGCTATTTCTTGAGTTAATTCATTAGCTCCTCCAATATGACCAGATAATACACTAATTACAAAATTTATTTTATCATCAATCACAATTACTGCAGGATCTGTTTTTTTATCTTTCAAATGAGGTGCAATCAATCTAATTACTGCACCTAATGAAAAAAGACAGATTAATGCATTATTGTTTTTAAAAAGTTCAACAATTTTCTCTGATGTAGGCTCAGAATACCATATAATCTCATTATCCCCATTTGATAATTTCAAGGGACCAAAAACGCTCCATTCTGGAAATAGTTTTTTTAAATTTTGTCCAATTTTAACTCCATTTTTGGTAATTGCAAGAACTGAAGTCTTCTCCATACACAAAACTTTCCAACTTTAATAAAATACCTTACTCTTCTGATTTTCTAGCAAGAATACTTCCATCAAAATCAAATAATATTACCTCAATTGGAACTTTTTCCTCTGAATGTTTTCTCATATGTTTATAGGTCTCATTACAAATTAATTCAAAAAATCCATTGACATTATTCTCATGAATTATTTCAGAAACATGTCTGGCTGTATTTGCTTTTTTAATACTTTTAATCACTAATTCATTTGCGTTTGCTCTTCTTGCTAATTCTGAAAGAAAGTTCATATCTACTTTAGAGCCTTTAACGTGAGTTTGTTTTATACCTGCAGCCATTTTGGTAAGTTTTCCAATAAAGCCAACAACATATGCTTTTTTAATATTTTTTTTACTACATTGCTGAATTGTATAACCTGAAAAATCACCCATCTGTATAAAACAGTGTTCTGGTAAATCTAAAATTTTTTTTGCATAATCTTCACTTCTTCCACCTGTTGTAAGAACTACGGTATAATTTCCCATGGCAATTGCTACATCCAAATTTTGTCTTATTGATGCTGCATAAGATGCTGTAGAAAACGGAATAACAATTCCACTAGTACCTAAAATAGAAATTCCATTTTTAATCCCTAATCTTGGATTATCTGTTTTTAGTGCCAACTCTCTTCCTTTTGGAACAGAAATTACAACTCTGAATCCTTTCTTTTTAAGAATTTTTTCACCTATTGATCTTAAGTTCTCATCAATCATTTTCTTAGGTACTGGATTTATTGCTGGTTTATTAATCTCCAAACCTAATCCAGGTTTAGTGACAATTCCAACCCCTTCTCCACCATCAATGTCAATTTGATTTACTTTGTCTGTAAATGACAGCTCTACAATAATTTTTGCACCGTGAGTTACATCTGGATCATCTCCACCATTCTTAATCACGGAACACTTTGCTCTATTGGAATCAAATTCACAAGAATAAATTGGAATTTCAATAAAAGATCGTTTTGGTAGCAAAATATCGATATTTTCAATTTTTTGCTGATTCATAATTGACAACAATGCAGCCTTGGCTGCTGCCGTAGCCGAACTTCCAGTTGTATATCCTGTCTTTAATTTTGTCTTTTCTTCCACACATTTACTGTATTCATTTTGCTGTATTAACTCTTATTTGATAATTTTCAAAATATTCTACATAGATTTAAAATTAAAACTGATTTGATATTATTATGGCAAAATACAAGAAAATAGTAATTACTGGATCTAATGGGTTTGTAGCTAAACATCTAAGAAAATATTTATCTGAAAAAAATATTCAGTTATTATCAATATCAAGAAATAATTTTAAAAAATTTAAAAATGAATCAAAAATTATCTCAAACAATTACAATGAAAACAATCTCCTCAAACAATTACAAAATTCTGATGCATTAATTCATCTCATTGGTATTGGTAAACAATCTGTAAATACTAATTATAACATGATAAATGTTGAAATCACAAAAAATATTGTAAATTTATGTAAAAAAGCGAAAATTAAAAAAATTGTTTATCTGAGTGGTTTGGGTGTTTCAATAAATTCGTCCACAGGATATTTTATTTCTAAATATAATGCTGAAAAAATTATCATTAATTCTGGGTTGGATTATACAATTTTTAGACCTTCGTATATTGTTGGAAAAGATGATCATTTCACAAAATATCTAAAAAAACAAATTAAACATGGAGAAATTAAAATTCCAGGTTCTGGAAACTATCTCATACAACCAATCTATATTGATGATGTTGTAGAAATCATTTTTCAATCCGTTTTTCAATCCAAATTTAGAAATAAAATAATTGATCTTGTTGGTCCTAATAATTTAACTTTCAAGAAATATGTTCAACTTTTTTCTAAAGGAACTAAAACAAATATTAAAAAAATTGATTTAGAATACGCATATCATGCTGCCATTACTAATACAAAATCTGATTTTAACACAGATGATCTAAATATTCTAATTGGTAATTTCAAGGGAACTCATCAAAAATTAAGAAAATTTACTAAAATTAAATTTCACTCAATCTTGGAATTATTAGAGACTGGTAGATTGCTTTAGTGTTTGAGCTTTGTCTGTCTTTTCCCAAGTAAATTCTGGTTCCTCTCTTCCAAAATGACCATATGAAGCAGTTTTTCTATAAATTGGTCTCTTCAAATCTAACTGTGATATGATTCCTGATGGTCTCATATCAAAATTCTTTCTTACTAGTTCTTCTATTTTATTTTCTGGAATTTTGTTCGTTCCAAACGTATTAACATGAAGTGATACTGGTTCAGCAACTCCTATTGCATATGCGAGTTGTACCTCACATCTATCAGCTAATTCTGCTGCAACTAGATTTTTTGCAATATATCTACACATGTAACATGCGGATCTATCTACTTTTGAAGGATCCTTTCCTGAAAATGCTCCACCACCATGTCTTCCGAATCCTCCATACGTATCTACAATGATTTTTCTTCCAGTTAAACCTGCATCTCCATGTGGTCCGCCAATTACAAATTTTCCAGTAGGATTAATGTGAATTTTTATTTCTTCATTCCAAAGCTCTCCTAAAACTGGCTTGATCACTTTACTGATTATCTCTCTTGAAATTTCCTCTTGAGAAATCTCAGGTGAATGTTGTGTTGAAACTACGACTGTTTCAATTTTTGTAGGTTTGTTATCATCATATCTTACAGAAACCTGTGTTTTTCCATCAGGTCTTATCCAAGTAAGGACATTATTTTTTCTTACTTCAGCAAGTTTCTGTGCAAGTTTTTGTGAAAGTAAAATTGGCATAGGCATAAGCTCTTTAGTTTCATTTGTTGCATATCCAAACATCAGTCCCTGATCACCGGCACCTTGCTCTTTATCTTTAGTTGGAGTAACACCTTGACTAATATCCGGACTTTGTGCATGAAGACGTAATGTTATTTCACAAGATTCTGTATCAAACATCAAATCTTTGTTGTCATATCCTATCTCCCTTATTGTTTTTCTAACTAATTCTTCTTGGGCTTTTTTATCAAAATTTGCTTTTGATGTTACTTCTCCTGCAACAGCTACAAAATCTGTGGTAACCATTGTTTCAACAGCTACTCTTGAATCAGGATCTTGTCTAAGAAATTCATCTAAGAATGCATCTGAAATATTATCACATATTTTATCTGGGTGTCCTTCAGTTACTGATTCCGATGTAAATAGAAAATTATTGGTCATAAAACTACACTGTTCACTAGAGTTCATTTTCTAGTTTGATAAATAATACATTATTACCTCTTACGATAACTCTTCCATAATTGGCAATTGTTTTACCATCGTGTAGTTCTTCTGCGTCTGTCATAATCAAATTCATGTATGAATCAACATTATCCATTTTTCCTTTATACTCAACTTCATTTTTGAGTCTTACTGTAACTTTCTTCTTGGTATTTTTTTGAAGAGTAGTTAGAGGTCTTTTTGCGCTAGTTGGTTGGGACACTAATTGTTCACTTGTTTTGCAACTTTGTTCTCTAGAATAAAAGCCTTGCCTCCTCTTTGAAAATTAAAATTCTTTAAATTTTTTCTTCATTTTCTAACAATTATGCAAACGATTTCTACTGGTTTACAAAAATTAGATGAATTCTTAGGAGGTGGAATTCCTGTGGGTGTTATAGTAGATATTTTTGGTAGAAATGGAACTGGAAAAACTCAATTGTTATTACAACTATCGATCAATTCAATCAAAAATAACGGCAATGTTTTGTATTTGGATACAACTGGCGGCTTCAGACCTGAGAGAATTCTTGAAATTCAAAAACAATCTAACTTTGAGTTTGATATTCTTGAAAAAATTACCGTATCTAGAATAACTAACACATCAGAGCAAATAAAATCAATTAGCAATATTCAAAAAAATGATTTTTCATTAATTATTATTGATAATATAACTGATTTATTTTCTTATGAATATAAGAAGGAAGAATCTATTTTTGAAAAAAATGTCTTATTTACACGATACATGCATGAACTATCTAATTTTGCAATAACAAACAAAATTCCAATTGTTGTCTCTAATATGATTCGAAACATAGATGGAAAAGAAGTTGAGAATATGAAAAGTGCCATTGATCCTTTCACCCATATCAAAATACATCTTTTTAAAAATTCATCAAGATTTCAAGGAGAAGTCTATTGGATTTTGAACAAAGAATATTTTTCTTACACAATTGATAAATTTGGCATATCTAATCATCCCGAAGATATTTAATGGTCAATCCTAAAGTTAAATTATGGTGGGAATTTTTAATTCAATTCCAATTATTACTATTGTTTTGTTTGCACTTGGTTTGGTAGGTGTACTTGTTTATGAAAGATCAAGATCAAATTCAACAAACGAATCATAATATTGAATCATTGTTTGAGAAATTTGGTTTTTCAAAACTAACTGAAATTCAGAAAAAAGCTTTACCAATAATTTTACAAAAAAAAGATTGTCTTATAATTGCTCCAACTGGTTCAGGAAAAACAGAGTGCTCTGTAATTCCAATTTTTTCTTTTTTAAAAAATTCAAAGAAAACTGGAAGAATTAAAGCACTTTACATTACTCCTTTACGAGCATTGAACCGTGATGTATTTAGAAGAATTACAAAATATGCACATGACAACAAATTATCAATTGAAATTAGACATGGAGATACTACACAAAAAGAAAGAAAAAAAATTTCAGAAAACCCTCCAGATATTATGATCACAACACCTGAAACTCTAGTAATTCTTTTGACCCAACAAAAAACACTTGTAGCGCTATCTGAATTAGAGTGGATTGTAGTTGATGAAGTTCATGAATTACTGTCTAGTAAAAGAGGTTCTCAACTGTCATTAAGTATTGAAAGATTAGCCTTTAACTCAAAATATCCTCTTACAAAAATAGGCTTATCTGCTACAGTTGGAAATTTTAAGGAAGCTGGAAAATTTGTCGTGGGTACAAAACGAAAATGTGAGATAATCAGAGATACATCGATGAGAAAATATGATGTAAAAATAAAATATATTGATGGAACAATTTCTGATGTCGCAGAAAAAATTATTGAGTATATATTAGAATTAAAGTTAGATTCTCCTGTTCTTTTATTTACTAATACTAGGGGGGAAGCTGAATTTTTGGCTTCAATCTTGAAAGAAAAATCATCTTTACCAATTGAGTTACATCATGGTTCTCTTTCAAAAGAGGTTAGAGAAGAAACTGAGTTGATTTTACGTGAAGGAAAACATGGTATTATTGTATGCACATCTTCTCTTGAATTAGGATTAGATATTGGTTCAGTTGAATTAGTAATACATTATGGTTCTCCAAGGCAAGTCTCAAAATTTATACAAAGAATTGGAAGAAGTAGACATAATCGCAATGCATCAGCACAGGGATTAATTATAACAAATAATGCTGATGATGAATTTGAAGCAAGAGCTATCCTTGATCGTATTCAGGAGGGTTCAATTGAAGAGCAAAAAATTCATGATGCATCTCTTGATGTTCTAGCTCATCATTTAGTTGGATTGGTAATGCAAATTGGAGAACTTTCAGTTCAGCAGGCTTTTGATATAATAACAAAAGCATATCCATTTCGTAATTTATCAATGGAAGAACTAATAGAAGTATTGGATTTGCTTGATTCAAATTATCTGATATTTTTTGATCGAACAAAAATGACCTTTTGGAAAAAAGGTCGTGCATTCAAGTATTATTTTGAGAATCTTTCTACAATTCCAGATATTCTTAAATTCAAAGTATTTGATAGTGTAGGAAAAAAAATCATTGGATCATTAGATCAAAGATTTGTAGGCAATTTTGGTGACCCTGGAAATATTTTTGTGTTAAAAGGCTCACAATGGAAAATACTGAATGTAGATGAAAAGTCATTTACAGTCAATGTTGAATCATTTCTAGGTGGAGGAATTACAGTTCCATATTGGGAAGGAGAGAGTATTCCGATTGATTACAAAACTTCAAGAAAGGTGGGATCTTTTCGTAGTAAAGTCAAAAATGGAACTCTTGTATTAACAAATAAAATTATTGAGAAATTAGTTTTTAATGAAATCCATAATGAAAATAATATTTTAATTGAATCAAATAGATCTATTGGTTCAATTGTAATTCATTCATGTCTTGGCACTAAAATTAACACTACATTGTCAGCATTACTCTCTTCAATACTATCTTCAATGTTAGGTTCCATAGTTGATTCACGTTCAGACGGTTATAGGATTGTTTTATCATCTAGATCACGTATTTCAGAAAAACTTTTCACGGAAGTTATAAAAGATGATTATGATTTGCATTTGATTATTAGTACATCTTTATCTGGAACTCATAATGTTAATTGGAAGACTTGGTGTGTTGCAAAAAAATTTGGAACTGTTGGAAGGGGAGCAATATATGAAAAAAAATATGCTCGATTTTTATATGAGCGGTATTATAAAACCCCCCTTGTACGTGAGGCTCTTCGTGAATTATTTCATGATAAATATGATCTAAAAAATTGTGATATGATACTCAAAAAAATACGTGAAGATGAAATACATCTTAAGTGGTTAGAAGTTGAGCAATTTTCAAAATTAGCAGAACCAATCTTAGATCATACTACAAAATATTATTCGTCCCCAGCAAATCTTGACAAAGGGATTCTTGATTTAGTAAAAACTAGGTTAGAAAAGACAAAACATCGCCTGATTTGTGCTAGATGTGGAAAGTGGGAACGTGTATTTCAAACATCTGAAGTTAAAAATAATTTAATATGTCCATATTGTAAAGCTCGTCAAATAACTGCAACTTATTATTCTGATTATGATTTACCTAAGATTATTCAAAAAAAACACCAAGGAAAAAAATTATCTTCTGATGAAAAACACAAATTTGATCGTGCCTGGAAAGTTTCTTCTTTAGTTGAAAATTTTGGAAAGATTGCTATTATTGTAATGTCTGGATATGGGGTTGGCGCTGATACTGCAGCAAGAATATTACGAAATATGGTTGATGAAGAACACCTGTTCAGACAAATCTATGAGGCAGAAAGACAATATATTGTAACCCGGGGATTCTGGGATTCCTAATTTTTCTTTATAATTTTAGAAAATGGCGTTAGGAAAAGCTCTATTCTACCTTCAATCCCAGCCTTCGCATTTAGACCTGTAATCGAAACAATTTCTCCTAATTCACATTTATCAATTAGTCTTGCTTGCTTTCTCCAACCTTTTACCCAAATTTGACCTGTATCATCTTCAACAAACATTTCTGAAAGTAAAATTGATTCTCCAGTCTTTGTTTGAACTTCACGCCTCTCAGGAACTTTTAATATTATTGCTTCAATGCAATAACTCCCATCAACTCTTACATCGTTAATCTTTGTTCTAATCTTAGATAATGATAGAATGGATTCATCATTATCTAATTTTCTTACAAACGAATTTTCATCTAATGTAATTGAATTTCCATAAACTTTAGATGGCATACATTCTATTACGTCACCCTCCACACAAATACTAGTAGAATTTGAAAAATCACTAATATTATACAAATTTTTCTTATTGTCTACTGCTAAAATCATATTTTTATCATTATCTGATGGTGATATTGAAAGTACTCGCACAATTATCGGCTCTACTTCTTTTCCGCCTTCAATTTCAATAATTGTTGCATCATTTCCATGAATTTCCAATCCCTGATTTCCTGATTTAATTTTAACACCAAGTAACCTTATTTTGGCTGACTGTAAAATCATGTTAGGTATTGAGGTTTCATCTTTGCCCCAAAGAACTACTCTAATCCTACTTCCGTCTTTTCCTTTTAGTCTCATTCTTAGTGCTTTTCCTAGTTGACCACGAGAATTTGTAAATTCCATACCACTAATCATACCATCAATTATTCCTGAGATTACAAGATCTTTTTGACCCTCTTTTAATTCACTAATGTCTTTTGTAATTGTATCAATAGTTGGAATCTCACTTTTTGTATCTGTAGCTTCAATGTTAGATCCAGATCCAATATTGATTGTTGGAGAACCATCAAGATCTGATTTAACATAAGCTTTGATGATTTTAATTAAATCCCCTGGTTTCAGATTTTCAATTCCTGGTAAATTTGCTTTTTCATCCCATAATTTTACACTTGCAGTAGAATTTTCGTCATAAACGGTCATTGTTCTAAGATAAAATGGCGATCCGTCTTTTCTTGAATATTGTTTTGCAGGTGAAAGATTCAAAACTCTTGTTTGTAATGATATTTCTTTTGCTCCTGCATACAGATCTTTCAAACCAATTTCAACCTTAAGTGGCTCAGATAATACAATTCCATAATCTGATGCTATCAAAAATAGTGCTCCTTGATCAGTTAGATACCCTGCACCTATTTTTTCTTTTTTTAACTGTATTTGCTCTTCAATGTCCTTTTTAGTTAATTCTGGTTTTTGCTCAAGAAATTTGGCAATAAGATTTTCAAATTCAGACAATTCGTTTTTTGCTAAACTTGTTCTATTAATAAAAATTTCATTAGTTTGTCAATTTGATTTTTTCTAGAAATGATCGCTTTCTAATATTTCTACAGAACTCAGAATTTTTAAATCAACACTTTTCTAAATTCATGCATATTTTATTTAAATTAATTCTAATTATTTGAAAATTACTCTGATTTACTTCATTAACTAAATTAATAGGAAGATCGCAATTTTATTATGTCTTGCATTAATGTTGATCATTTATCAAAATCTTATGGCTCCATCCGTGCTGTAGATGATCTTGTGTTATCCGTTAAATCTGGACAAGTCTTTGGATTTTTGGGTCCTAATGGGGCTGGAAAATCTACAACAATAAAACTTCTTACTACACTTATCCCACCTTCGAGTGGTTCTCTCTTTATTCTTGGTATGAATGCTATAACAAATCCTCTTCAAATTCGTCATAAAATAGGAGTTGTTTTACAACAACCAAGTTATGAGCCTACTCTTTCTGTTGAAAAATCTCTTGATAAATATGGTATGATGTGGAATGTTCCAACAACCGAACGTAAAAAAAGAATGGAACAGCTTTTACAAGATTTTGATCTAGTGGAAATTCGAAAAAAAAGAAATGAAGATCTTTCGATTGGTCAAAGAAGAAGAGTGCAGGTTGCACGTGAATTTATGCATGATATGGAATTGTTATTCTTAGATGAACCTACCGTTGGTCTGGATCCAAGTGCTAGGAGAAAATTATTAGATTATTTAAAAATTAAAGTAAAAACTGGACTAACTATTTTTTATACCACGCATATTCTAAGTGAAGCTGAATATCTTTGCGATCAAATAGCTATTATTGACAAAGGAAAAATTATTACTGTTGATTCCCCTGATGCATTAAAAAACAGATTTGGAAAAGAAAAAACTATTAAAATTCATTTATTAGAAAAACATTCTGATATCTCATTTCTTTTAACTGGAATCTCCGATTGTAAAATTAATTTTGAGAGTGGAACTAACATCATAATTAATTCCGAGCAATCAGAATTAGTATTATTACAAATATTGAAAATACTTAATAAAAATAATATTGAGATTGAAGATTTGTCTGCTATCCCAACAAGTCTTGAAGAAATATTTCTGAAAATGATGAACAAAAATGCATCCAATAATTAGACTAGTGAATCGAAATCTGACGATTTCTCTTAATCCTGGATTCTTGATCTGGCAAGTAATTTTTCCCCTAATCTATATTTTTGTTGCAGGATTTGCATATGCGCCATTAATTAGTGAAGTTCCATTTGGAGCAAAAGATCTTGATTATCCTGCATTTTTAGCATCAGGAATGATTGGATTTAATATTATGAATAGTACGCTTGTCTCTGGTATCATTATTTGGAATGATAGAAAGCATGGAATGTTTGAGCAAATAATGTCTGGACCTTTTACTCGTAGTCATTATATTCTTAGTAATATATGCACCATAGGAATTGTTGGATTAGTTAGTGCAACACTGATTGCTCTAGTTGGGTATCCTGTATTTTTTGAATCTGTAGAGTTCTCAATTATAACAATTCCAATAATTATTTTTGGTGCAATTACTGGTTCTGTATTATTTGGATCATTGGCCTCAATAATTTCCACCAGATTACGCTCAAGTGAGGGATTTAATGTAATTATTAATACTGTTTTTCTTTTCTTTGCTTTTGTTAGTACTGCATTTTATCCTGCAGATGGTGCCCCTGAACCACTTCATTCTGCATTTTATTTGAACCCACTTACTTATCTTGTGGATGTAATTAGAGCAGGAATTTTTGGTAATATTACTAACTTTGTTATTTTTGAAATGCTAGTTCTTGTTTGTATTGCATCTGTGTTATTTGTAATTGCTTCAAAACTTCTTACAAAATTAGATTTTTAATTACTGTGATTATTTTTGTATTTTTCATATAACTCATTAATTTTTTTAACGATGTCTAAATTTTCATCCTTTACTAAATCTAGATTTAGAATAACCCAATGACCCTCAATAATACAAGGATATATTTTTGTTCTATTATCTAAATTTTCGTGAATTTCATCCATGAATTTCTACATTTCATTAATGCCTATGCCTTTTTCTTCACAATTCCTTTTGTAATCTAAGTATAATTAATTATCCATCATATGTTGTATCAACTAATATTTTTACAAATTTCGTAGTTTTAGTTGTTGATATCTATTTTATTTTTTTAAAATTTTTCTAAATCTGATTTCATTTTTGATTCTATTTATTTATCGTCTGATGAAACAAATTTTGTATATTTTTTAATATTGTCCATAAATTTTTTATGGATTCTACGAACAGGCGAAAACAATATGATAATTTCAGATTTTTCTTGGATTTTTTTGTTATTCTAGGTTTTACTGTGGAATGATTCAAAACTATTTTCAAACCTTGAATCTTATTAGTACAGTTTGATATAATATGTATAAAATATGTTAATTCTCTTGTAATACAAACATGAAGATATTATGGATTTTGGATTGTAGAATTTTCTGAATGATTTTCATATTTTGAATTAATTTCTACACAATCAAAATTTCTTTTCACAAGTAAATTGAATAATGTCTTTTCAACTTACGCTTATTTCTAATATGATATATGCCATTGTGGCTAATTTCAGGAAATTGATCTGGTTATATTCGTGTTATAACTTATTCTTGTTTTTATAAAAGTAGCCCGGCCCAGACTCGAACTGGGGTCAAAGGCTTCAAAGGCCTCTATGCTTGACCGCTACACTACCGGGCTGCTAAATCGAGCACTTTTATTCCCTTAATGAACTTTTTATTTAAATAACTTAGAATTAAACAGAAATTATTCTTTTATAACTTTGATTAGTTTCTGTATGGGATCTTCCATTTTTCCTACAATTTTTTTTGCTCTATTTTGATTTGGATTCTTTTTTGTTCGAATTTTTTTTCCAATATAATTAGAAATTCTATTTGGATTTGTTTCCCGTTTTATCAAATATTTCTTTACAAGAAAATCTTCAATTATGTTAGGAACTGCGTTGTAAGATATAGTTGGAACTCCCATTAATGCAGATTCGGCTGTCATTGTTCCACCAGATCCTATGAAAATATCTGTGTTATTTAACAAATGTTTTCCATCATATGACATTTTCACAATTTTAGCTTTTCCGCCAATTAATTTTTGAAGATTTTGGATTTGTTTTGTATATCTTCCTAAAATAACAATATTTTGATCACTGTAATCTTTTATAATTTTCTCTATAATTGGAATGATTTTACTAGATTTTGACATATATGAGGCCTCTTCTTCTTCTACTCTGATCAAAATATTTTTTTGTTTATTGTTGTTAAATGGCAATATCGCTTTTTGATTAATCTTTCTTTTTATGGTAACAGATGCATCAATTGCTTTATATGAAATAATATTCTTTTTATCGATCCCATATTTGGAAAATTTATTTTTAGGAATTATGTATGGAATTAACAATTTTTGAATCAATGGCAATGTTAATCTCATAACCGCATTAGCATGTGGTGAATCACAAAATGCAATATGCCTTATACCTAATCCAAATGCAATTCTAGCCGCTTCAGGTGAGCAAAAACTAATTGTTATGTCTGGTGAGAATACTTTGATTATTTTTAATAGTTTCTTCATTCTGTCTATACTGGCTTTAACTTTTGTTTTTTTGTCGCCACCACCATGTTTTCCTACAAAAATAAGGTCAAAATCTCGTATTTTTGCTAATTTAGAAACTTCTTCATATTCCCTTGAAGTGCATAAAAGTTCATGTTTTCCTCCTAATTTTTTAATTATTGATTCAGAAAACAATAATTGTTTTGGTGTAAGAATGTCAATCCATATTTTCAAGTATTTTTCATAATTGTAGTTAGTTCAATAAGTTTTTCTTGGTCTATAATTAGATCCTAGATAATGGGGGGAGTAAAAGTTGTTGTTTATGGTCTTAGTACTGAGGGATATGCTATTGCATCCCAAATGGCCATTAATGGTGCAGATGTTTACATTATAGATGAATCAACTCCATCCGCAATTTCTCTCAAAGCAGAAATTGCCAAAACATATCCTAATGTTTCATCTCTCAAAGAGGATGAACCTCTATTATCTATGGAACCAATTGATGTAGCAATTTCTAAAGCACAATACCTTTTCTTTACTCCAAGAGTTAGAAAGACAGGACAAGATATTAAAACTGAAATTCATTCTAAATTTAAGGATGCGGTAACATCATTACAGAAAAACAGCTCAGTTATTTTCACTCTTCCAACAGGATTTGGAGGTAACAATGAAAATATTTCATTGTTAGAGCATGTTACAGGTCTTGAAGCTGGAAAACAAATTTCTTACTATTATTATCCATTAGAGAATCTTAATGAGCAACCAAAAATTATTGGAACATTTAATGGAAAAGAGGATCTTACATTGTCTGGATTACTTACTGTTGGAAAAAAAGAGAAACAATTTGCTACAATTTCATCGTCGGAACATCTTCATGCAATTAATGTCTTATCTAGATTCTCAAGATTATGTAGTGTTTTAGAGGTTTGTAAATATGCTCAAGATGAAATTACAAAAAATGATTTTGCTTTAGATGATTTTCAAGAAATTTATCTTGATAATATGGTTAGTGGCCTCTTTGATTTAAAATCTTTAGGATCATCATTCGAAGGAACCAATAGTCTAATGTATCTAATTAATGGAAGTGTAAAAGGAATTGATGGATACATTAAACGACTAATTGATAAAATTCGTATAACATTGAAGAAAAATGATCTAAAAGCAAGCAGAACAAAAATTGTATTATCCTGGAGTCTTGATCAACATGCAATGCGTGGAGATAAAATTGAGATGCTCCAAAATTTAACATCTAGATTACGTGATTATATTGGTGATGTTGAATCATATGAAGATCCAAGTTTTGATCTATTTCACAGTGATAAAACTACAATTATTGTCACATGTTCAAAATCTGATTTTGATAATATTAAAAAAACCAAACAAGATTCTGATCTGATAATTGTAAAAGCTAATCCATTATGTGAAACAATTCAATAATAGTATAAATTAGCTAAACTAGTACTTTGATTGGATTGTCAAAAGAAAATAATTCTGATGAAATTCCAGTTGATGTGATTTCAGAAACAAATCTTTCATCAAAAGAATATGATCCTCCAAAAACCAGTGCTGAAGAATTATTAAAATTATTGGATTTAGAAAAACAAAAATCATCTGAATACGAAGAAAAATTTAAACACGCACTTGCAGATTTTCAAAATCTTAATAGAAAAACACAATCTGATATACAAAATGGTGTAAATACAAAAATTAATGAATTCATATTAGATTTTTTGAAAATTTATGATGATTTTGTAAGAGCTAAAGAAGTTTTCTCCGAAAGTAAAATCAATACAGACGGTCTGGACTCAATTCTTAAAAATATGGATTCATTATTAAAAAAATATAATGTAATTCAAATTGATGCATTAGGAGAGATATTTAATCCAAATTTACATGAAGCCATATCTATAATCACCGATCCTAATTTGGATGATAATACAATTACAAGAGAGATCAGGAAAGGATATATTTCTCATGAGAGGGTTATAAGACCTACGTTAGTAGAAATTTCAAAAAAAGGATGATAAAAATGGCTAAAATTATTGGGATTGACCTAGGAACAAGTAACTCCGCGGCTGCGGTAATGTTGGGTGGGAAACCAACAATTATTCCAGCAGCTGAAGGAGCCACTGTGGGAGGAAAAGCATTTCCATCAGTTGTAGCATTTAGTAAAGATGGTGAGCTTCTAGTTGGTGAACCAGCACGAAGACAGTCTGTAACAAATCCTGATAGAACCATAGTTGCTGCAAAAAGAAAAATGGGTTCTGATTATACTTTTAAAGTTTTAGATAAGGAATACAAGCCTCAACAAATCTCATCATTTATTCTTCAAAAAATCAAAAAAGATGCTGAAGCATTTATTGGCGAACCTGTAGAGAAAGCAGTCATTACTGTTCCTGCATATTTTGATGATAATCAACGTCAAGCAACTAAAGATGCTGGAACAATTGCTGGACTTGATGTTGTTAGGATTATCAATGAACCAACAGCTGCATCATTAGCATTTGGACTAGATAAAATTAAAGAAGATATGAAAATTCTTGTATTTGATTTTGGTGGAGGAACATTAGATGTAACCATAATGGAAATGGGTGGAGGTGTCTTTGAAGTTCTTAGTACATCTGGTGATACTCAGTTAGGCGGTACAGATATGGACAAAGTTCTAATTGATTACGTTGTAGATCAATTCAAGAAAAAAGAAGGTCTTGATTTAACTCAAGATTCAACTGCAATGACTAGAATTAGAGAAGCTTCCGAAAAAGCTAAAATTGAACTATCAACTGTTATGGAAACTGATATTAATTTACCTTTCATTGCACACGATCCATCTTCAGGTGCCAAAAATCTTGAATTAAGAATTACTAGATCTAAACTAGATGATTTGATAAAACCAATTGTTGAGCGTTGTAGACCTTCTATACTAAAAGCATTAGAAGATGCAAAGTTAACCAAATCCGATATCAAAAAAATAGTTATGGTTGGCGGCCCAACCAGAATCCCATCAGTTAAAAAATTTGTAAGTGAAGTTGTTGGTCAAGTAACTGAATCTGGAGTAGATCCTATGGAGGCAGTAGCAATGGGTGCTGCAATACAGGCAGGAATTATCGCAGGAGATGTAAGTAGTGATATCGTTTTGCTTGATGTTACACCACTTACATTAGGAATCGAAACATTAGGTGGGGTAAGAGAACCATTAATTGAAAGAAACACAACAATACCTACTTCTAAGAGTAAAGTTTTCACAACTGCTGCTGATAATCAAACAGCAGTAACTATTCATGTTGTTCAAGGTGAACGACCAATGGCCACTGATAACGTATCATTAGGAAGCTTTAATCTTACGGATTTACCACCTGCACCACGAGGAATTCCACAAATTGAAGTAAAATTTGATATCGATGCAAACGGGATTATTAATGTCACAGCTAAAGATCTTGGAACTCAAAAGGAAGCAAAAATCACAATTGAATCCTCATCAAAATTATCTAAAGAAGAAATTGAGAAATTAAAAGAAGACGCAGAAAAATTCTCTGATGAAGATAAGAAGAAGAAAGAAAGAATTGATCTAAAAAATGAAGCTGAAAGTTATATTTACACCACAGAAAAACTAGTCAATCACGATCTTAAAGATAAAATTTCTCAAGAACAGGGAATCAAAATCACCGATGCTGTTAAAGAAGTTAAAGAAGCTCTTGATAAAGAACCATCTGAATTAAAGCCTAAACTTGAAGCATTACAAACTATGGTCAGTGAAGTTACCACAGAACTTTACAAAAATGCTTCACCCCCACCTAATGCTGAAGGACAACAAAATGCTGAAGGACAACAAAATGCTGAAGGACAACAAAATGCTGAAGGACAACAAAATGCTGAAGGACAAAAAACAAATGATTCATCATCTACTGATGAAACAAAAACCAGCTAGTTTTCCAGATTCAATCATTTATACGGTAATTATGTTAAAGGAATGATTTATGGCAGCAAAACGTGATTATTATGAGGTTTTGGGAGTATCTAAATCGTCTTCAATTGATGAAATTAAACAACAATATAGGAAATTAGCATTAAAATTTCACCCTGATCGTAACAAGTCTTCGGATGCCGGAGAGCATTTCAAAGAAATTTCTGAAGCATATGCCGTTCTCTCTGATCCGCAAAAAAAACAAATCTATGACCAACATGGCCATGCTGGTGTAGATGACCGATTTACAAGTGATGATATTTTTCAAGGAGCACGAGGTGCCGGATTTGATTCTATTTTTGAATCCATCTTTGGTCGTGGAGGAGGATTTGGTTTTAATCAACAACAACGTGGTTCTGATATTCTATATGAGACTTCAGTAACCTTAGAAGATGTCTTACATGGAAAAAAAATTGATATTGATCTGCAAAAACAAATTCAGTGTGATATTTGTAATGGATCTGGTTGTAAACCTGGCACTAACAAGAAAACATGTGCCACATGTAATGGTCAAGGACAAGTAAGACAAAGTCGTAATATGGGATTTGCATCTTTTGTTACAGCCGCACCGTGTCCTACTTGTAGGGGCCAAGGATTTAGTATTGAAACACCATGTAATGAATGCAAAGGACAAGGAAAGAAAAAAGGCACCAAAAAAGTCTCATTTGAAATTCCATCTGGGATTGATTCAGGTGATTATACTGTACCTGGAGAAGGAAATGAAATTCCTGATGGTTCCAATGGTGATCTAATTGTTAGAGTTAGGGTTCAACCTCATTCCAAATTCAAGCGAGATGGAAAAGACATTTTTTACGATCAGGATGTTTCAATGGTTGACGCAGCATTAGGTTGTGATGTCATTGTTCCAACATTGGAAGGAACAGAAAAAATTAAAGTTAATTCTGGGAGTCAACCAAATACTATAATAAAACTAAAAGGGAAGGGAGTTCCACATATCAATTATAGAGGTCGAGGAGATCAATACGTTAGAATTGTGGTAAATATTCCTACAAAACTCAATAAACATCAAAAAAATCTTCTAGATGAATTTAAAAAAATCAGTGATGATTGATAAAAAATGAAAATTGCGTTAGATGTTGATGGAGTACTTGCAGATGTCATTCAATCCTGGCTTAGTTATAGTAATACAATTAGACCAAAAATCTCTAAACATGAGATAACTGACTGGGAATTTTGGAAGAAATTCCAAATAAATCGCTTTGATTTTTATGAAGAGTTAAGTTCTTGTTGGAAAAATTGGTATTCAATACCTCCAACTGAAAAAAATTTATCAACTATTACAAAAAATCTCTCAAATCTTGGTCAGGTGGATATAGTTACTGCACGAGAAAAATCTACTGACTCATTTGTAAAAAATTGGTTAACTCATCATAACATATCATATGATAATTATGTTTCTGTCATTGATGGACCTATGAAAGCTGCTTTAGACTATGATGTATTCATAGATGATTCCCCTCTCAATGCAGCAAAATTTCTTGAGCATAACAAAAAAGTAATTCTATACTCACAACCTTGGAATGAACATATGTCTAATAATAGAATTCATAGAATTACAAATCTTTCAGAAGTAGAAAATAAAATATGTTAATTAATTTTTAACAAATTTTCTGATACTTATCTGATGCCCTTCTTTGATATGGGTAGAATGCGTTGTTTTTAATAACTCATTAATTTTATCATCATTATAGAATTTAATGTTGTAACGTCCTACAACTTTTTTACAATTTATACAATAAACTTCTTTAAATTCCATTTTCTTATTTGATTTATTTGGTGTAATTATTTTAGAGTATAATAAAGAAACTTATTCTCGATTTTAAAAATTAACAATGCGGGAGTCGCCCAGCCTGGTCAACGGCGTAAGGTTCAGATCCTTATCTTCTAGGAGTTCGTGGGTTCAAATCCCACTTCCCGCATTATAGTCAGATACTTTACACTTTTTCCTTGATTATTTTTAAAAGAAGATTGTTTATTACCTCTCCAGAAGCTTTGCCTCTTAATTCTTTCATGGCAATTCCCATCAATGGTCCTATTGCCCTTTCTTTTTGATTTCTGATGATTTCGTAATTGTTTTCTACTATATTGTAAATAATTCTCTCTAATTCTTCACCATCTACAATCTCAATTGAAGTATTTTTCAATGCATCTTCCGTTGTTTTTGATTTCCCAGACATGATATTTTCAAATATCATTTCAATTGACTCTTTGGCTATTTTTTTAGCTTCTAATAATTCAAATGACCTGATAACATCCTCATTTTTTAATAAATTAGAATCTAATCCACTTCTTTCCAAATTAGTAATTAAAGAGCATAGAACTGATGCAACAAATGTGGGATTGATTGTAGTTTTTTCAACTATATTTTCAAACAGTTCAATATATTTTGAATCAAAAATCTGTTCTGCTAGTTGTAGATTAATTTTATACTTTGTTTGTAATTCCTTTATTGATTCATCCCAAGATTTTGGTATGTTTTTCTGTACTTCTTCTAATTCTTTTTTTGTAATTATAATTGGCGGGATATCTGTTTCAGGATACATCCGTGCTGCTCCCGGTCTAGGTCTTAGAAATTTTGTTTCACCCGATTGAGTGGCTAATCGTGTATCAATAGGTATACCTTCATTTTTGATATACTCAATTCTTAGAATAATTTGGTTTATTATAGTATGTATTTTTTCCTCAGGCGCAGCTAAAATCAAAAATGCATCGTTGTCATTAATTCTCAAGTTATTTTTTAAATTTAGTATATCTGAATTTTCTATACCATAATTTGGTATTTCATCTGAATGAAAAACCCCCCCAATTCCAAAAAATCGTACCAATTCTGCTACTTCTTTTCCCAAACGTATTTCATCATATGGTGAATATCCAAATATTCCTGCTAAATTTTTAAAAGACACCACAAAAATTTTTTGATTTTGTTTTATGGCATTCTGAATAATTTTTGATTTGCATTTTGAAAATAATTCAGTAATATCAGTTTTATCAAATTCATCATTATATCTCCAATTTTTCTCCTTTAATTTTTTTGAGATTAATAATAATCCATGTTGTCTTTTTGCTTCATATTTTACTACTTTTTCTAATTGCTCTAATTGTTGTACACCTTTTACTTCGATCACTACACCACCACCTTCTTTAATTGAAACATTAACATCTTGTCGAATGGAGCCTAAACCTCTTCTTACTTTTTTTGTAGTCCTCAAAATTCTTCCTAATGATAAAGCTATATTTTTAATCTGATCTAATTCCACTTCGAATGGCTCTGTTGCAATTTCAATTAATGGAACCCCTAGACGTTCTAATCCATATTTTCTTACATACCCATCATCACCTAAGATTTTTGCAGCATCTTCTTCTAGACAAATTGATTGAATTCCAATCTTTATTTTTCCCGCTTTATAGAATCCGCCTTGTGAAATTAACATTGTTCGTTGAAATCCAGTTGTATTGGAACCATCAATTACCGTTTTTCTCATGGGATAAATTTCATCAAAAATATTTGCTTTTAATATAGATGAAATAATTAATGCAATTTTTCTTGCATCATTATCTAATTCATGTGGTGGCTCTTCATCTTGCTCTACTAAGCAACTACTCTGTAGATTTGCATAATACATTATAGTTTTCGATTTTACACTCTCAAATAATGCAGCAGGGTCAAATTCACCTAACTCACTTTTAGATGCTCGTAATTTTCTCTGGAATTTTATTGTATATTCATCTGATTCTATTGGTGTACAATTACAAAATAATTTTTTATTTGTTGCAAGCTGTTGATGAATTTCTAAACCAACTTTTACACCTAAATCGCTAATCAATTTTTTTTCCATAGTTATCTTGTTTATGTTGAAAACTCAGATGCTATTTTATCAAGCATAATTTCTTTAATATCTTCACGATTTTCACTATTTCCAGATGCCCACATTGCCTTAACCAATGCTACTTCTGGAATCATATCTTCTAAAGGAATTATTCCTAAATTTAATAGATCCCTACCGCTCTCATAAACTGTCATTCTAACCCTCCCGTCTATGCATTGTGAAGTCATTCCCATAAAAATACCCCTTTCATTTGCAATTTTTATTATTGGATACATATTTTTTCCAACATGCCCTAATCCTGTACCTTCAAAAATTATTGCTTTGTATCCTCCGTCTATTATTGTCTTTAACATGTTAGGATCATAACCTGGATGATATTTTACTAGGGCAACTTTTAGATTTAATTTAATTTTATGTTTATATTCTTTAATTCTAAAAAAGTTATCTTTCATATTTCTATGAATCTCATTATTGTAAACAATGAATGCTGGATTGTCACCAACTGTTTGAAAAGCTCCTCTTTTACTTGTATGATTTTTTCTTACTCTTGTTCCAATATGACATGCAATAGCTTCATCGTTTTCATCTTGATGCATTACTATATAGATTCCATTTGTCTTACATTCAACAAGAAATTTCACTGCTCCAATCAAATTCAGTGCAGCATCTGATGAAGCACGATCTGATGATCTTTGTGATCCCACTAATGCAATAGGTAATGGAAAACCTGCAAGTGCAAAAGATAGAAATGCTGAGGTATAATGCATTGTATCTGTTCCATGAGCAATAATTATTCCTGAATAGTCTGATTTAGAATACTCATTGATCTTTTCTGCAATTTTCAACCAATGCTCTGGCATTATGTTTTCAGAATATTCTGAAAATAACACTTTTGTATCAATATTTGCAATTTTTGCAAGCTCAGGAACTGATAAATTTAATTCCTCGGCAGTCAATACAGGTGTTACTGCACCTGTTCTATAGTCTATCTTACTTGCAATTGTTCCTCCCGTAGATATTAACAAAATTTTTGATAATCCATCAACTTGTTTTACCTCTTCATTTTTTTCAATTTTTTTTCTTACAGATTTTATTTTTTCAATGGTTTCAATCTTTTCAATATCTAATCCTATATTGTAACCACTCTTTAATTTTAAAACAATATGTTTGTCATCATTGTGTTCATATCTTGGCATAATAATGCCTGAGTAAGTAAGATCTGCTAATATCTTAACTGAATCACCTATTGAAATCTGCTTTGATTTTAAAAGCTCTAATGAGTTCCCTTTATACCCTGTATATTCTGACATTTAGGAAAACTAGATTTGTTATTTAATTAAAACTACCTGTAATAGGATGCTACTAATTTTTCGCCTAATTTAAGATCTTTTTGTTCTCTGACTTTCTTTACTGCTTCCTCAAAATGTTTCATAGTTACTTTTGCATCCATGCTATTTTTCTCAATATCCTTGACATCTGGATGTGAATCTAAGAATTCATGAATTACTATGGACACTGCAGTGTTTGCAATGGATGCTGTATCAGCACCACTCAGACCATCAGTTAATTCAGCAATCTTATCAATATCTACGCGCTGTGGATCACTTTCATCAGTATTAGTTGGTATCTTTGCAGCATTAATTTTTAAGATGCTCTTTCTACTTTCTTTATCTGGAAGCGGAATCTGAATAATTTTATCAAATCTTCCTGGTCTTAGTAATGCAGGATCAATCATGTCTGCTCTATTTGTTGCAGCTAAAACTATAACACCATGCATATTTTCCATTCCATCTAACTCTGTTAATAATTGGCTGACCACTCTTTCCGTAACAGCTGTTTCTCCACCTGCCCCTCTGATTGGTGCAATTGAATCAATTTCGTCAAAGAATACAACACATGGAGCTGATTGACGTGCTCTTTTGAAAATCTCTCTAATTCCTCTTTCTGATTCACCAACCCATTTTGACAAAAGTTCAGGCCCCCTCACTGATACAAAATTTGCCTCACTTTGTGTTGCAACAGCTTTTGCAAGTAGTGTTTTTCCTGTACCACTTGGACCATGAAGTAATATACCTCTAGGCATTTTATGCCCTAATTTATCGTACAATCCTGGATATTTCATTGGCCATTCAACTGCCTCTTGCAATTCTCGTTTTACTTCTTCTAAACCTCCAACATCTTCCCACTTTACATCTGGATTCTCAATGAAAACTTCTCTCATTCCAGATGGAGTTACTTCAATCAAAGCTTTCTGAAAGTCTTCATGGTTAACAATTAGTTTATCTAAAGTTTCAGGGGGAAGTTTTTCTTCTTCCAAATTTAAAACAGGTAATAATCTTCTCAAACACTTCATTGCAGCTTCTTTACAAAGATATTCCAAGTCAGCACCAACGTATCCATGACTCACTGCTGAGATTTTCTCAATGTTTACATCATCTGATAATGGCATGTTTCTACTATGAATTGAAAGTATGTCTTTTCTTCCTTTTTTGTCTGGAACTTTAATCTCTATTTCTCTATCAAATCTTCCGGGTCTTCTAAGTGCAGGATCTATAGCGTTTGGCCTATTTGTTGCAGCAATTACAATTACTTTTCCCCTAGCTTCCAATCCATCCATTAATGATAACATCTGTGATACTACTCGTCTTTCTACTTCGCCTGTTACTTCTTCTCTTTTTGGTGCAATTGAATCAATTTCATCTACGAAAATAATTGATGGAGCTTTTTCTCGAGCTTCTTTGAAAATTTCTCTTAACCTTGCTTCACTTTCACCATAAAACTTACTCATGATTTCTGGACCAGATATACTGATAAAATGAGCTTGACTTTCATTTGCAACAGCTTTTGCAAGTAATGTTTTTCCTGTACCTGGTGGTCCATATAGTAAAACACCCTTTGGTGCCTCAATGCCTAACTTTTCAAAAATTTCTGGATGTCTTAACGGAAGCTCAATCATTTCCCTTACTTTCTTAATTTCATTTGATATTCCTCCAATGTCCTCATAGGTTACTTGTGGAACTCCACGTAATGTCTCACCTTTTTCTGCAATGTGGAAGACAGTTTTCTGAGTAACCAATACTGCATCAGCAGATGGTGTTACTCCTATTACTTGAAAAGTTAAACGTCCACCAAAATATGGCACCATTACATTGTCTCCTTTAATCAAAGGAACGCTCTCTAAAGCATCTGCAAGATATCTTTCATCGATTGGAGGAATTGCCTCTAATGGTGCAACTACTACTTTTTCTGCAGCTACTGCTTTTATTTTTCTAACTGAAATTGTGTCACCAATTGCTATTCCTGAATTATTTCTTCCCAATCCATCAATTCTAATAATTCCTTTTCCTTCATCGGATGGATATAGAGGAAGACATTTTGCAACTGTTCTTCGTTTACCCTTAATTTCTATAACATCTCCTGTGGATGCATTCAATGTATCCATAGAATCATAGTCGATTCTTGCTACTCCTCTTCCAACATCTCTGGTATATGCTTCAAGAACTTTAAGAGAAAGAGCATTTTGACTCATAAATAAAACCCTTCACTCTAATTTTTATACCTTTGTGGTGATTTCTCAAAATTACAAATAATACCACAAGCTTAAAATCCTCTTTAAGTAGGAAACGATCAACTTGGGTAAGAGACCATTAGTACGAAGGCGTGGGCGTGGAGGACATCAATTTAGATCCACATCCACTGGTAAAGTAGGCTCAAAAGCAAATTACCCTCGTTTTCCACTAGCAGAGCAACACAAAGGTGAAATTATCGATCTAGTTCATGAACGTGGTAGAGAAGCACCATTAGCAAAAATTAGATTTGAGAATGGTTCTGTTTCGTTTGTTCCAGCAATACTTGGAGCTAGAGTAGGTGAAGTTTTACAATTTGGATTAAAATCAGAAATAGAAAATGGAAATGTAATTAGCATCCAAAATATTCCTGATGGAACTATTGTATGTAATATTGAAAAGCATTTTGGAGATGGTGGTGCTATAGTCAAGTCTGCAGGTACTAACGCTACTGTTTTTTCTCATGGAGATGGTGGTGTTACTGTAAAATTACCTTCTGGCAAATTTACTACGTTAAACCCAAAAAATAGAGCAATGATTGGCACTCTTGCTGGCGGTGGAGCTACTGAACGATTCTTTATGAGTGCAGGTAATAAATGGCGTAGCTTCAGAGCTAAAGGAAAGAAGTATCCAATTGTTAGAGGTGTTGCTCAAGCAGCTTATGTTCATCCACACGGTGGTGGTCGTCATCAACACGTGGGACAAAGTTCAACAGTTTCTAGAGATGCACCTCCTGGTGCAAAGGTAGGTAGCATTGCTGCTAGAAAAACTGGTAGAGCTAGAATTAAAGAAAGAAAGTAGTTTTATCCTAAAATTGATTAATACCTTTTGGAAAAATAACTTTAATGTCTAAACAGCGCATTAGACTTTTTGTGACTGGTAAAGTACAAGGTGTTTTTTTCCGTCAGACACTAAAAGTAATGGCCAAGAAAAATGATGTTTTTGGATGGGTTAAAAATCTCAAAGATGGTCGTGTTGAAGCTGTTTTAGAAGGAGATGAAGACAAAGTTAGCAGACTTGTTGAGTGGGCTCACGGAGGACCAGCTAATGCAAGAGTTGAGGATGTCAATATACGTAACGAGAAATTTACTAATGAATTTTCGACATTTGATGTTTTATATTAATGAATTTCTTCGAATGCATCTTTTATTGTTTGACTGAACTCTGAAATTTTTTGTTCTTTTTTGATCTGAATAATCTGTATTGGTTCCTTTCTACTTTTCTGAATTTTGATTATTACTCCATCTCTTTCAGGTTCTACATCTACAAACCATCTGAATGTTATTGATTTACAAAAAACAACTCTATGCATCCTTACATCTTCTACTACTTTATCATCTAACGAGAAGCAAAATTCTCTAATTGCATTAAAAAGTGGTAACACTGAAGTTGGGATCTGTTTCTTAAAATCCTCGTAACTTCTTTTGTTTCCAAATGAGATCATTTCTTCTACAAGTATGTAAATTTAATTTTGATTATAAATGGTAGTAGATCTGTTGGTTCCAGTCTAGACGAATAGCCCCATTTCAAGGCATACAAGATCCGCCACGTTGACGAGGAAGCGTGGATGCTCCACCTTAGGATTGTTCCCTCCCGGACCTCATCCCTTTCGATAGTTCGGTCTTAGAAGTTATTCCTTCGAATATTTCTAGTCCTGCAACCACCCGCCTCGGCGTGATTTCATTTCCGCACACCCAGCGGGAATTATCCATCTAGAGATTTACCCAACAGTTACTGATCTCTGCATATAGCCGGTTTCAGAATAGGGCACGGCTGGCACCCTGATCTTACCTACTACCATTTTTCTTTAGAAAGTATTGTTATATTTGCATTAGGTTTGATTTTCTTTTAGTTTTAAAATCATAGTACAAACTGAGCATACATTTCCGGTACACTCATTTCCACATCTTTTACATATTGTTTTTTGTTTGAAATCTGAATTCTTTACAATTTGAGATACTTTAAGAATTGACTGATACATATTATTTTTGATTCCACTATGCTGATTTTCCAATGAATTTAGAAATTCACGAATTTCCGTTCTGATTCCTTCATTCATGTGTGGACAAGGTTCAGATTGAAATGGCATGTCATTTGTAAATGCATAAAAAACTATTTCAGATTCGTATATCTCGCAAAATGGTTTTATTTTTCTTAAAGTATTTAAAGATGTGTCAGGATCCATCCAACCAATTTTTGTTATATCTCCTGAAAGCATGTTTATCACAAATGTTTGTAGTGTATCATCTAAATTATGACCTGTTGCAATCACATCTGCCCCAATATCTTTTGCTGCAAAGTCAATTGCTCTTCTTCTGAGTGTACCGCAAATTGAACATGATGAAGTTTTTTTATTATCTCTTAATTCTAATGTCTCATCAAGTGTCAATTCAAATAGATCTTTGTAGGCGTAAACTTTATGCTCTACATTTAATTCATTACAAAATTTTTCAACAATTTCTAATGCCTCATTTCTATATCCTGGAATACCCTCATCTATTGTGATTGCTTTAATTTTAAAATTATGAGTTGATGCCATTTCATTAATGATTTTTAGTAATGCTAAGGAATCCTTTCCGCCAGATACTGCAACTGCAACTAATTCATTATATTGAATCATGTTATATTTTGAGATAGTTTTAGCAGTTTTTCTTACTAATGAATTTGAGAAACATTTTGAACATAATTTTTCACCTGAATATTTTCTTGTATATACTGCGAGATTTTCACATCTATCACATTTCATAAATTTATGTATTTTTTTCCATTAATGATTCTTTAGTCTATTGATCAGTATATCATAATCCTTTAGAAAAATTGCAGATTCTACATTTTAAATAATTTATCACGTAAAAATTATTTTTTGGCTACTAAAATCCCTAAAGTGACAATCTGTATCAATAACTATAATATGATCATCATACTTTGCAACTACTTGATACTTTTTACCCATGTTCAACTACTCTCCTCAAATATCCACGTCAACCCCACCATATCTATTGCAATAACACTACTAGTTGGTGGGTTTTTGGCCTCACACTCAACCAGAGAAACTAATTTGTTTGGTATCTGGTCATGTTTGTATTGTATTACAGTTGACATGGCTTATGTTAGATGGCAGATTATATGTAAATACCCCTTGATTTGTGGCATGCCTTTATTTAGATACTGGATATGTTTTCTGGAAATAGGATTAACTAGCCGAGATATTTTAAAACCCATAATGGATTTTAAAAAATAAAGTTACAATACATAAAGAGAATATTGCAAAAGACCAAGTAATACTAGCTGAGTTTGTAAATAGTAATTCTTAGCCTGAAGACTTAGAATTGCCTCTAAATTTCCATAAAATTTAAAATTAATTATTTTACACTTGAGTATGTATAACGAACTAAGCTACCTTTATGTATTTTCTATATTGTAAACCATCCGGATTTCAAATATGACAGTGCAATATTAAGACCGAACAAGGCAAAGGTACCTGCATAAATTCCCCACATTACAATATTGATTGTTTTATCTGAAGCTCTTTTATCAATAATAGTATGAATGAATTTCCCACCATCTAATATTGGTAAAGGAAGCATATTGATTATTCCTATAAAAAATGAAATCATCCATAGCCATAGCAAAAACATTGAAACATTTGGATCATTCCACTCAATGAAATTCATCACAGGTTTGTATGCAAAAGAGTTATCTCTCATTATTCCTATCAACCCTCTCTCAGGATCTTCAGGAGATGGCATTACTTCTAGACCAAATTCTAATGTTTGACCGTCTCTAAGAACGGTAACACTTGCAGTTTCTCCCGGATTCAAACTGGGAAAATCAACAGGGCTGTGAATCGGTATCCCGTTAATTGAAGTAATGATGTCATTTGCAAGTAATCCTGCTTGCTCAGCTCCTGAGTTTTCTATGATTGATAATATCAAAACTCCTTGAGGTAATTCATAGAATATACTTAGGAGAGGTTCAGGTAATACCATGGCAAAAAATGGATTTGTTAATAGAATGGCACCCAACACAAATGCAAAAATTACATTTGATGTTGCCCCTGCACCAATAACTCTTAATTTTGAAATTTTTTTGGCTTTTTCAAATTCTTCTTCATCAGGCTCTACAAATCCTGCAAACATTGCAATAAATATCGCAAAGCCTCCAGTCTTAATCTTTATTTTTTCCAGAGCAGCTACAATTCCATGTGCTCCTTCATGCACAACTAATACTATTGGAATTGAAAGTAAAAAATATGCAATTGATGATGCAGAAGTCAATGTAACTCCTGGGATAAGTACAGTTAATGCTTGAAAATCAGTTTGTGCTACAAAAAAGTTTGAGACGTTATTTAACAAAAACCAAAAAGCAAAACCCATCATTAAGAAACCTGCAATTACACTTGTATCAGCAAAAACCCTGATACCCCTTTTTGTTCTCCCTAGGATTTTTAATAGAGCTGAATTAATTCCCTTGTTTTTGTATACCAGACTATAGGATTTTATCTCAAAACCATACTTTTCTAGTTTAAGAGCTTTTGCAATTACAACTATTATTACCCAAGCTATTAAGACATAGATTATCGAATTTTGAGTAATAAAATCAAGTTCCAAACTAATTGTTAATTTTTTAAAGTACGGACATTTATCGGTTACTATGAAACCCGTGATAATTATCTCGACATATCCTAACAAAAAATCAATTTTAAAAATTGCAAATAACCTTGTAAAAAGTAAGTTAGTAGCATGTGTTAATATTTCAAAAATCTCTTCAGTTTATTCTTGGAATGATAAAATAGAAAATACATCTGAATATCTTGCAATATTCAAATCCATTACAAAAAATAAAACTCTTCTAAAAAAGAAAATTAAAGAAACTCATCCATATAATATCCCTGAAATTGCAGAAATCGATGTTACTTCTATTAACAAGCCATATATGAATTGGTTAATAGAATCCACCAACTAATGTTCTATAGAATATCGCAACAATGAAACTATTCCACCTAAACCCGTAACTCTTAGCCCTATATCTGTAGACGAATCAACACTGTAAATTTTCACACCTTTACTTTCAGCGTCATTTAGAAAGTCAATAATTTGTTGTTCATCATTATCTTGAATAGCTTTATCTGAAAATACTAGGGATTCAACTGCTCCAATTTGATTTGCATTAAAAGTTTCATTATATCCCATTGAAAATTTTCGACTCTTTTTATTTGCAAGAATCATTATTTCATCTATAATTGATGCAACCTTTGATAATTTACTATCTGACATTATTTCATGCATTGCTTGAGATTTTGTAAATGTATAAATCCCATCTTCTCCACCAGAATCAATCCCTTCTACAACTTGAATCTTATATTTTTGTGATTTTTGAAGAAAATTTGCAAATCGTTTTTTTGTTTCACCAGGACCAAAAATTACTATTATATCCCCTTCTCTAAAAATAGAAGATATTGCTTGTTGGGTTTGCTCAAAAAATTTCTCAATATTAAAACTAGTTTTGTATCTTTTTCCGCCAGAACCAGAATAAATATTTGGCATAAATTCTAAATGAGTTCCTCGTAACCTTGCAATTCCACAATCAGCTGTATCAATAGCTACAAGAACAAAACTAACTTGATTGTTAGATGACTCTAAAAGTTCTTTTTCTATTAGTAACCATTTTTTCTTTGAAATTGTAATTCCGTCATTTATTTTTAAAATAAATGAATGGTGTGATCCATGTGGTACTGATTCATTACTTGATTCAGAAATTGTTCCACCAACCCTCAGTCTATCTAACACACCATCTAATGAAATTTTTTCTACTACTAATGCAATTCTTATTTTGATTCTTTCACCTTTATCAGGTCTTGAATAATCCTTTTCTTGTTTTAGCACCCTTGTTGTATCGCCAATTACTTTATCATTTTCCTTAATTATGCGACGTAAATTCAAGAGATCTTCTGAATCTTCTGGAATGACAGAAATTGAATTATCATCTATAATCTTTGTAATCATGATATGCTAAATCCTATAAGAAGAAAAAAATTTAGCTTGTTTTTGCTTCCTCAGATTTTTTCTTTAGATAGTTTTCAACCCAATCTAAAGTAAGAACACCTGATTCGGAGAGATTTGTAAGAGAGTTTGCAGATGCTTCTCCAGTGACTTTACCGTTATTTCTTCTAATTTGACGCCATTTTAGTGCCGTATTTCCACTTTTTGAATTATAAATTATTCCAAGAACATCCCTTGCATTAACAAATGTAATGTCTCTAATCTTTTTCAAAGTCACTTTATCAGCCGCTTCTACATAAATTGCACCTAGATCATCTCCTCTTTCTGCAAACACTTCAAAATCTTCCAAATAACTCCGTGGCGCATAAGATTTACATGTACTTGAAATGATGAATCTTCTAAAATTTTCCAATGAAGCTGGTGTGTCAATTGTGACCATTTTGAATGATTAAACTAATAGCCATTTATCAAGCTTCTTGAAAGACTCAATAGGAATCTGACTAAAATATGGCTTGCAGGCTGTGATGAATATATCCCTTTGATTGATGATGAGGATCTTGAGTTCTGAGCCTGTCTTAGTTTTTAATGGATGATTCTCATTGAAAAACTATGAAATCCCTAACAGAATATCTAACATTTGAAGTTAAAACACGAAGAGCCTTTGTAAATATCACAGAACATGTAAGTAAATTAGTTACAAAAAGCAAAATCCAAGAGGGTCTTTGCCTTGTAAATGCAATGCATATCACTGCTAGTGTTTTCATTAATGACAACGAAGGTGGTTTACTTCATGATTATGAAAAATGGTTAGAAGGTTTGGCACCACATGAACCAACTAGTAAGTATGAACACAACAAAACTGGTGAGGACAATGCAGATGCTCATCTAAAACGACAAGTTATGGGGAGAGAAGTAGTTATTGCAATTACAAATGGCAAGTTAGATTTTGGACCATGGGAACAAATTTTCTACGGGGAATTTGATGGTAAAAGATCAAAAAGAGTTTTAGTTAAAATAATTGGAGAATAGTTATCCAAAATCTGCATCACGTTTTTGACTTTGTGATTCATTTCTTCTTGCAGAAGCTCTAAATTCTTCATCATGATTTTGAGGTCCATGTCCACATGTTACACATGCAATCTTGAATCCGTCATCATTTTTTTCATATGTTTCACAGCCACAAAAACATGCCATGATCAAATATAATTTCTAAGAAGATATAACTTTTGGGATGGTTATCCTGATTTACAGCATTGACCAATTGGAATTTCATGATCATGTGGACATTTTCTTGGATGCTTTAACATTGTACAAAGAGCATCTGTAAACTGTTTGTTCATATGATGCTCTATACCACAAACCATTTCTTCATCTATCTCTACTTTTAATGCACTATCCATTAGTACTTCTAATAATCTACTGTTTCTCATCATACTTGCACCTATTCGTTCACCATCTTCTGTAAGTTTAACTCCTGCTTTGTTGTAATTTACTAAATTTTTATTGTTTAATTTTTTTAGCATCTGAACAACACTAGGTTGTCTAACATTGAGCATTTTTGCAATTGTACTAATTTTAACATCTTCTCCTTTTTCTTTGATATGCCAAATTGCTTTTAGATACATCTCCACATGTTCTGCTTCAGCAGTTCCTACAAAGAGAGTCTCTTCATCTATACTGTCCATATTATACCTTCTTTGAATCTTTTAATAAATATTCGAAGTATTGACGTGCAAATCCTGCTAATCCTGCATGATCTGCCCAAATTGCAACAACTTCAGAAGTATTCACACCACCAATTTCTGGACCTAATAAAATTACTACATATCTTTTGTCAGATATTATCCCTCCACCAAACAAGCCTTTTTTGATTGTTACAGTTGCCACTCTTTTAATTGCCTTGATTGACTCTTTATCCATTTTATCTGATGTGAGTATTGTAATGTTAACTCCTTTATCATGCAATGATCTTAATTTTGGTAATGCCTGTTTTACTAGATCCACTCCTGCTTCAGGTAATGCAATCATTACTTCATTCCTGCAAATCTCTACCATTTCTAAAATTTTTGCAGCAATATTCACTGCACCAGAAAGTACCCAAATATCTGGTCTTTCACTAGTCCCACTTTTTTCATATAGTGGAACCAACTCATTTAAAATCACATTTTGATTAATCGAAAAATCGTTCTCCATTTTTTGTTTTGTAGTTTCTAGTCCTGTAGATGGTGATTTTGGAAAGTATTTTGTTGGTCTAGAATCATCAGAACCAATCCAACCTTTATCTTCAAGAGTTCCCAACACTTCGTAAATTTTTGAGTATGGCACTCCTGATCTTTGACTAAGATCTGATGCAGTTAATTCTCCTGATTTAAGTAGAGTAGAGAATGTCCTGATCTCATAACTTGTTAGGCCAATTTTTTCTAAGGCTTTTCTTGTATTATCAGATATACTCATATGCGATCTAGTCGATCAGTTTTCGTATTTAAATCAGGTATGCCTGATTACTAAATTCCACCCTAGGCATAGTATGAAATGCATTATATATCATCTCAGAAAAATGATAATTGTAGTATGGCACTAATTCAAATATCAAATCAATCAAGTAAAAATTTAGGAAAAAAGTCCACAATTAGATTCACTCAAAGTATATGCCCTGACTGTAACATGATTTTGGATGCAGAGGTCTTTGAGAGAGATAATAAGGTCTTCATGTCTAAAGTATGCCCAACTCACGGTGAATGTGAGGAGTTGTATTTTGGCTCTTATGAAATGTATAAAAAATTCAGTACATATTGGATGGATGGTAAAGGTGCTCATTCTCCAAATGTAATGATTGACAAGTGTTCATGTCCAAATAACTGTGGATTATGTTCAAACCACCTGTCTCACAGCGGATTAGCAAACATGATCGTAACTAACAGATGTGATTTAACATGCTGGTATTGCTTTTTCTATGTAAAGAAAGGCCTAGAAGGTGCTTACATGTATGAGCCAGATCATACACAAGTTAGAGCAATGATGAAAACACTAAGAGCTGAAAGACCAATTCCAGGAAACTCTATGCAGATTACTGGTGGTGAACCAATGCTTAGAGAAGACATTGCTGATGTTATTAAAATAATGAAAGAAGAAGGTGTAGACCACATCCAAATGAATACCAATGGAATCCGACATGCAATGGATCCAGAAGCTGCAAGAGAAGTAAGATTAGCAGGATGTAACAACTTGTATCTATCTTTTGATGGTGTAACTGCAAGAACCAATCCAAAGAATCACTGGGAGATTCCATATGCACTTGATAGTTGCAGAAAAACTGGAACTACTGTAGTATTCGTTCCAACAGTGATCAAATCAATTAATGATCATGAATTGGGTGGAATTATTAGATATGCACAAAAGAATATGGATGTAGTTCATGCTGTGAACTTTCAACCAGTATCACTAACTGGAAGAATGGGTAAAGGAGAACGTGAAAAATATAGAATCACAGTTCCTGACTGTGTTCAAAGAATTGAAGAGCAAACAAACGGTGAAGTAACCGTTGATGACTGGTTCCCAGTCCCAAGTTGCATGCCACTGACTAATGTAATTGAAGCATTCTCAAGCAAACCTAAATACGAATTGTCGATTCACTTTGCTTGTGGTGCAGGAACATACATCTTTGAAGATGCAGATACAAAGAAGTTTGTTCCATTAACAAAATTTTGTGATATTCAAGGGATGTTGGAATTATTTGAAGATAAAGCAGAAGAGATTCGTTCTGGTAAAAACAAGTACTTTACAATGCTTGAAGTTGTAAGAAAACTTAAGGGCTTTGTTGACACAAAGAAACAACCAGCAGGATTAGATCTAGCAAAAATGTTTGGAAATATTCTCATGAAGAGATCATTTGATTCAGTTGGTTCATGGCATGTCAAAGGATTATTCCTTGGTATGATGCACTTTCAAGATAAATACAACGAAGATTTGGAAAGACTTCAAAGATGTGATATTCACTATCTTACTCCAGACCTCAGAATAGTTCCATTTTGTGCATTCAATGTAATTCCAGAATGGTATAGAGATAGAATCCAAAAGAAATATTCGATTACTGTAGAGGAATGGGAAGAACGAGAAGGCGTTAAATTAGAAGATGGTCTATACAGAGGTCTTATGAGACGCGGTGCAGGTGATGAACTTGCAGCTGGCTGTGCAAAGAGTCAGATGTTTCATGATGCCGCACAAGCAACAATGTAAATCTAATTTTTAAAAAATTTATTATTTTTTTTCAAAAGAATAATAACCATTTAGTTTCAAACGAATTTGTTGATTCTACAATCTCAATTATTTAAAATAAAATTTTTTGATTTTGAGGTAAGGCATCTACTAATAATTGGAATATTAATTCTAGCATTTTCTATCTCTTTTCTAATTCGCTATCAACCTGCGGAATATGGATTTGAACTAAATGAATTTGATCCTTTTTTTAATTTCCGTGCTACACAATTTATTGTAGAAAATGGTATTTCTGAATATTTCCAGTGGCACGATGATTTGAGCTGGTATCCAGAAGGGCGTAATGTATCAGCAAGTTCACAAGTAATGTTACATACAACAGCAGCTATAACTTATGAAATTTTTGGTGGCAATTTATCATTATATGATTTTACAATTTTATTTCCTGTGGTTATTGGCTCACTAACGGTAGTGGTAATTTTTGCACTAGTTAGAGTCTTAAGTGGAACTACAGCAGGTCTCTTTGCAGCGTTACTATTTTCCGTCTCATTACCAATCATCTTGAGAGGAACATTAGGATGGTTCAAATCAGAACCACTGGGAATATTTTATGGATTATTGGGACTCTATTTCTTTTTGAGTGGCATAAAGTCTAAAAATAAAAAGATTGCAATTTTGAAAGTTATTTCTGGAGGAATATTGATGAGTTTTGGGTTGGCATCTTGGGGAGGAATCCAATTTTTAATTATACCTGTTGGATTATTTATTTTAGCTTTACCTTTTGTTAGAAAAGATCATAAATTTTTAATTTGGAGTATTCCGTTATTCACTGCAACATTTCTCTTAGTGACAAGTATGTTTGAGAGGCCTGGTTTAAATTTTGTATTTGGTTTAGGTGGATTTGCATTAATTGTTCCAAATCTTTTCCTAGTTGTATGTATTTTTGTACAAAAAATGAGTAAAGAAGAAAATAAACTAAAAAATGGATTGCTTTTATTGATCTCTGTAATTTTAGTGGGTTCCTTTTTAATAACTATAAATGCAGAATCAAATTTTTTACCATTACCTTCATATCGTTATCTTAATGCAATTAATCCATTTTTAACAACAACAAACCCACTAGTTGACTCAGTTTCTGAGCATGCTACCACAGCTATAGAACAATCATTTCTATTTCACTCTGTTTTAATGATATTTTCTGGTATTGGTATTTGGTTTATCATATCAAAAAATATCACAAATATTGGATCTTTCCTAAAAAATGACTCGATAACATTTGTGTTGATTTTTGCAATAACAGGAGTTTATGTTAGTTCTGCCTTTGTAAGATTGGAAGTATTTGCATCAATCTCAATAATACTTCTTTCTTCAATAGGATTATCTATTCTTACAAAAGAATCTTTTAAGAAAAATACAACTACTGTTTCTAAATTTACAAAACCTATACAAATTCTTTATTTTGTCGGAATTATAATTATTCTCATGGTTCCGTTAGTGTTACCTGCTAATGGCAACTGGATTACACTCTCTGATGTCCCACCAACAATTTTGACTGGTGGTACTCAATTCCAAGTGGCAACAGATGATTGGAAAGATTCTCTAGAGTGGATTAAGTTAAATACGCCAAAAGACTCTGTCGTGGCTGCATGGTGGGATTATGGCTATTGGATAACTACGCTCTCTGAAAGATCCACACTAGCAGATAATGCAACAATAGATACAAAACGAATACAAAACATTGCAAAATCTTTCCTAGCTACGCCTGATGAAAGTTGGCATATGCTAAATGAAATGGGAGCTGATTATATTGTTATGTTCATTGCAGGTGAAAAATTAAATGTAGATCATGAAGGAATGCCACTTTACATATTAGGCGGAGGTGGAGATGAATCTAAAAAACAATGGTTTATGAGAATTGCAGAAGAACCGGTGGAAAAATATGTCCATGTAGATGGTATTAGTGGAACCGATTATTTTTGGAATGAAACATTGCTTGGTAAAATGATTCCTTTTACTATTCTAGCTTATCATAATTTCCAAACTCAACAACAATCTGAAATATTTTTACCTGGATTTACAGAAATTCTTACTCCTGAAATAAAATATCTTGCTGATGGAGATGGCCCTTTCAAATTTGTTTATGCGTCACCAAGTGTAATTAATGCAAAAAATGGTCCTATGATTGGTGTATTTGTTTATGAAGTAAACAAAGATTATGCTTCAGAAAAATAGTTCAAAAATCAATTATGTTAAGAAATTAATTACTTTGACCTTGACCTGATTCAATTTTTTTAAGCATTTTTCGTAATTCTTGAATTTCTTCCTTTGTTGCTGTTCCCATTTGAATGTCAATAATTGTTCCTAAAACTCTACAAAACAACGGACTTTGTTTTAATGATACATCTGCCTCAATTTTTAATTGTGTTTTTCTATGCCAAGCACCTATTCCAATTGCTATAGGGATATATAATAAAATAAAAACCACTACAAAAATCCATAAACTAGAAAAAATCTCATTTAATTCTGGAATTTGTTCTATTAATAACCTGTAAAAAATTAAAATAAAGTTTGCAAATGATAGAGCAAAAATCAAATAATAACTATGACCCTGTCTAAAGTCAAACCATCGTCGTCTAATGAAATTTTTATCCAACAAAAAATTAATACTAATTACAATGTTAATAATAGAGTGTAAATTTTTTTTACGTATATATGAAAATATACTAGTTTTTGAATATATGAATTATAATATAAGTAGAAAATGATTATTTTTTAATCATGCAAATGGATGAATTACAAATAGAAAAAATAACAAATATTCTTACATTACGATATAGTCCCTCTAAAAATTTCTTTTTGCCTAAAATGAAACCTTCAGATTTTAATTCTAAATTAAATATTGATCATACATCACAAGTTGAATTTCTTCTAAAAAATTCTATAACTCAATTCATTAACAAAAAAAACCCAAAAAATATCTGTATAGCTTTAAGCGGTGGAATTGATTCTATAACTGTTTTATCTCTAGTTAAAGAATTATTTCCAGAATTAATTATTAATGCAATTAGTTTTGGTTTTGATGAAAATGATTATGATGTAGAAAAAGCAAAAGAAATTTCTCAAAAATTTGATATTGGTTTCGAATCAGTCATTTTTACTAACTTTATGAATAATTTACCTGAACAAATTTCAATAATTCAAGAACCTAAAATTAATTATTATTGGTATGCTGTAGCAAAAAAAGCCAAGGAAAAATCTAATTTTTTATTAACAGGGGATGGATCTGATGAAATATTTGGAGGTTATACTTTTAGATATTCAAAATTTCTTGAAATTATGCAAAACTCTTTTTCTTGGAAAGAAAGAGTAAAATCATATTTAGAATGTCATAATCGAGATTGGGTACCTGATCAAGAAAAAATATTTGGTAAAAAATTAAATTTCTCATGGGAAAAAATTTACAAAATTTTTAAACCATATTTTAATAATAAATTAACTCCATTAGAACAAGTTTTTCTTGCAGATTATATGGGGAAACTAATGTTTGATTGGATGCCTTCTTATTCAAAAATTTATTCTTATCTTGATTTAGAAGGATTTTCACCAATGCTTGATTCTGATTTAATTCAATATTCTAGTTCTATTCCAATAGAAAAAAAATTTGACAAAAAAACTAATATGGGAAAATTAATTCTGAGAGAAATTTTAAACAATAAAAATATCTCTCTTGATTCAACCAAAAAAGGATTCACTCCAAATTTTTCTTCTTTTTGGAATATTTATGGAAAAGAAATAACTTCAAGTTATCTACGTGACGCTAGAATTATTAGAGATAACTGGGTTTCACAAAACTGGGTAAATTCTGCATTAAAAATTATTGATGAAACAAATGACATCCGTTATATTAATAAATTACTTCATGTAATCTCTTTTGAAATTTGGTATAGATTATTTATTACAAAAGAGATGGTTTCAACAGATAAGCTACTTTAATCATCTCAAGTTTTGAATTATTGACTATTTCTAATATTTATGAATATGATTTCTTTTGGAAATTATAAAAAATATTTGTTTTGAGAAATTTAATAATTAGTTGTTTTTGATAGTCACGAATATCATTTCTTATTTCTTTAGGAAATGAAGAAAAATATCCACTCTTAGCAGGTTTGTATGTTAAATATTTCCAAAACATATTGAATACACCTTTGTGATGAATTGCTTTATTTTTCAATAATTCCATACAACATCTACCTATAACAAAAAGTGGATGATATCCTAATGCTTTCATTCCTCTGCCGAATTCTTCAAAATTATGCCCATGACCCAATTCTTCTCTATGTTCTAACAATGCATTCTTGAATACTCGAATTTCATATCCTTGTAATAAGGCTCTGTAAAGTATTTCTGATTCATATCCCATAATTTCATAGTATTTGTCATAATTTTTGAAAAAGAATGACTGTTTAACCAATCTGCCTCCTCCATGAGGAACTTTTGTTTTAAATGGAATATGATCACCTGAACAAATTACTAATTTTGGATTTTTTTCAAATTCATTTATTAATTTTTTGACATAGTCATTTTCATAAACTACATCACCTGCGCCAATCATATGAAAATCATAATCTTTTGTTAAACACATATTCCATAATGTTGGAATTCTAGAATAATCTCTAGTTTTACTGTCTGTATGAATCACATTAATTAATTCTGGATTTTGTTTTTTATAATTATCCAAAATCTGACCTGTTTTATCTGACGAACCGTCATTGACAACACAAATTTTTTTGGGTTTGTGTGATTGATTAATTACACTTTCCATAACATCTGAAATAGAATCTTCAGAATCTCTAACACAAAAAAAATGATAATATGTTTTTTCCATATTTTAATTAGATCATCACATAATAAAAAATAACATATCTAATTTTGGTCATATTTATTATAACATTATCTTTTGATAGTATTTTTTTAATAATGCTTTATGATGCATTATTTCCATATCTATTTTTTTTTCCTCATCTTTTTTTAATTCTTTAAATGCAAGATCTGTTGATTTATAGTCATTAACCCACCAAATAGGATGAGTGAGGATCTGTAATTTTTCATGTTTATTGATATGTTTACACATACATCCTTCTCGCCAATAACGACCACTATCACTAATGTATTTTGTTTGTTTTAGGATTTCAGGATCTCTTGAATCAATAAACCCTTCATTTTTTAAATTTATAAAAATTTCTCTTGTTTCTGATGGAACATGCTGTGAAACAGAAAAAATTTTTTTTTGAATTATGAGTTCTAACATTTCAATTTCCTTTTTTATAATATGAATTTCTTCTTTAGATGATTCTGGAAAAAAATCTGTATCATAGTGTAATCCAATCTCATGTCCCAAATCTGATATTTCTTTGATTATTTTTGTATTTGACTTTGAAAGTGCATTGTAATAGCTACTATGTAATAAAATGAAATATGTAGCTCTTAAACCATGTTCCTTTTCCAACTTTGCCATCTTTAACGCATAATCTAATGAAATATCGACATCATGACGTAAAATTAAAAATTTTTTATATTGTTTGAGTTTATTATATTCTCCAACAGTACCAATAAAATATTCTTGTTTTAATAAAGTTAAAACTTCAAAATAATGTTTACAACTGAATTCACAATCCAAATTCATAGTTTGGATATTTTAAATAACTATTAGTATATTAGCATATCAAAGCCAAATTTATTATAAAAATAAGTTATGAAATTTTATTTACATTTCCTCCATCGATAATTTTTTTATAAATTGAAATACTTTTGAAAATAATGCTTTTTGGAGAATGATGCTTAACTACCCATTCTCTTCCTCTTTTCCCTATATTTTTTCTGAATTCTTTATCTTTTAAAACCTGTAAATTCTTCAAAATATCTTTGTGATTTTTGCAATGCAATACTGGTGGATCTTCATCATGTAAATTTTCATAGATATCTGGAGGGCAATTTACCAAAAGTGGTTTACCACATGCTAATGATTCACAACCAATACCTCCCAATCCAGATAAAATAAATTGATCAGCTATTATGTCAGCATGGATATATTGCCATCTTAATTCTTCATAATTTAAAGGGCCTTTGATGAATTTAACATTATTTTTTAATCTCAATCTTTCAACAAGCCTATGTGTATTTTCTGAATCAACACCTCTATCAATAATTGTCAAAATAGAATCCGGTGAATTTTTTATAAATTCTGCAAAAGCTTCAATTAAAATATTATTTCCCTTAAATTTAAAATTAAGATTTGTAGGATGAAAAATTGTCAAAGTTGAGTTGTTATTCAAATTTGAATCATCTGGTTTAAAATAATCTGTATCCCACATGATTGGAACAAAAATACCTGTATGAATATTTAATTTTTGTAATAAAACCTTGTCTGGTGGCGTAGTGAAAAATATTGTTTTAGGTTTTCTTAGTGCTCTTTTCATTAATATGCCTCTAAGTGAATTAGAAAATGCTATTTCACTTAGGTCGCTTCCTACAATTTGAGGAACATACTTTTTTCTTGAAATATATGCAAAAATTGTAAAATCATATTGAGATTGTATTAGATCATATTTTTTATCCTGCATAATCTTTAGAATTCTTCTTTTCCAACCTGATTTACCTTGCTGATAAAATTTTATCCAATCAGGATATTTCCCGTTCAAACTAGAATCAGTTTTTAATGGATCATACACACTAGGTGGATTTGACTCCATTAGCAAATCTGCAGAGATACCTATTTTTTGTAAATACTTACAATTTAGATAACCTACATTAGCAATATTCCCTGCAAATAAAATTTTCATACTTTTTTAAGCTATCAATTTAAATTTAAATCAGTCATTATCTTAACTTTTGTTAAAAATAAATAATTTTATTACTAGTTTTTTGTAATGCATTTAAAATATAACTAAAATTAAAATTTAATAGTGAAAAAAATGGAAATATTAAAAAATTGTAGTTTTTCCTTAGATCATTATTTTGAAGTTTTAACTTTATTAAAACAAGAATATTTTATTGGTACTGTTGGAGAATATAATAAACTCAAACAATATAAAAATTTTTTAATTTTACGTCATGATGTCGATATTTCATTAGATTATGCGTTAAAGATGGCAAAGTTGGAAAAGGAACATGGTTTAAGAGCTACATATTTCATTTTATTACATAGTAGCTATTACAATGCACTTTCAAAGTCAAATACAAAAATAATCAAAGAAATATCAGATTTGGGACATGAGATTGGATTACACTATGATACAGATTTTTTTCCAGAATCATCTAAAGAAGAAATTCATATTATAAAAAAGGAAATTGAAATGTTAGAACTCATAATTCAAAAAAAAATTTTTTCTGTTTCACAGCATGTTCCATCAGAAACAAGAGAAATTTTTATAAATTTAAAAAATGAAGGGTTTATTGATTCAAGAGATCCTGAAATCCTAAAACAAACAAAATACATTAGTGATAGTGGTCGTTATTGGCGAGAAGGATGTATGTGTAAACATATCAATAAACATGAAAAATTACAGATCCTCACTCATCCTATTTGGTGGGTTAATAAATTTGATACACGTAAAGATGTATTATTAGAATTTGAAAAAAATGAGATAGAAAAAATTGATTTAAAAATTAATGAATATAAAGAAATGGTTAATAGATTATTAATTAAATTAAAAGCACCCAGTGATGAATTTGAAAAAATGTGAAATCACAGTTTCTCAAATAGTATCTTTTTTAGGAAATAATAAAAAATTAAAAATTTTAAATCCAAAAGAAAAAATTAAAAATTTTGAATCAATCATAAATGCAAAAAAATCATATATGACCTTTTGTTCTATATTAGAAGAAAAAGGTATAAAATTAATTACTAATTCAAAAGCAACTTTGATTATTTGTCATGAAAGTTTGGCAAATCAGGATTCAAATTTAAAATCTAATATTATCTATGTAAAAAACCCAAGATTAGATTTTATTAAATGTCTTAAGAAATTTTTTAATGATGAACAAATTATGAAGGGTATTCATTCAACTGCGATTTTGAAGACAAAAGATATTGGAAAGAATGTTTACATTGGACCATATGTTCAAGTTGGAAAAAATGTTTCAATAGGTGCTAATACCATTATCTATGGAAATGTTGTAATTTATGATAATGTAATAATTGGTAAAAATGTCATAATTGATTCAAATACAGTACTTGGAACAGATGGATTTGGTTTTGAAAGGAATAAATTAAAAAAATTAGAAAAATTCCCTCATTTTGGAGGAATAGTAATTGGCAATGATGTAGAAATTGGTTCAAATGTTTCAATAGATCGAGGAACAATAGATGATACTATAATAGGAGCTGGAAGTAAGATTGACAATCTTGTTCATATTGCACATAATGTTAAGATTGGAAAGAATTGTTTAATTATAGCAAATTCCTTAATTGCAGGAAGTTGCATTCTCGAAGATAATGTTCACATTGCAATGTCTGCAACTATTAGAGAAGGAACAAAAATTGGCAAAAATGCCTTTGTTGGAATGGGTTCTGTTGTAACAAAGAATGTTCCGCCAAATCAAACTGTTTATGGAAATCCTGCACGTTCCATCAACTTTATAAAATAATTAAAATATATTTTGCTTTTTCTAACTCAATCTCATTGAATACGAATTTAAAATTATATTTGCATCAATTTCCTTTTCATTTTCAAAATTTACTTTTAATATGCGTAGTAATCCATTACCTGTAATGATATTTACACTACCATCATCAAAAATCTGTGCAATTTGTCCTGGAACCCCAAAATATTTGTGATTACTTTTATCTAGTTTAGATTTTTTTATGTATAATTTCTTTGATTTCAGAAATGTAAATGCAGGATAGGTTGGTTCTAATCCCCGAATTAAATTGAATATGTCTCTACTATTTTTACCCCAATTTATGACTCCATCATCAGGAATTCTTTTACAGCCATAAGTTCCATTTTCTGGTTGTTTTATAAGAATGGGGTTTTCATCTAATACCTTGAATAAATTTTCTTTAATCAATTCAACAGCAAATTGAGAAATTTTATTTTTTAAATCAACAATGGTGTGTTCATCATTAATTTCAATTTCTTTTTGCGCAATAATGTCTCCATTATCTACCTGTTTATTCATTAAAAACATCGTAATTCCAGTTTTTTGTTCTCCGTTAATTATGGCCCAATTAAGAGGAGCAAATCCTCTTAAATTTGGAAGTAATGATGCATGTAATCCAATTATTCCCTTTTTTGGAATTTCTAAAATATCTTCTGAAAAAAGTTTTCTGTATCCAACAACCATTATTGCCTTTGGATTGATCTCTTTTATTTTTTCTACAGTTAAATTTTCTGAAAAAAATAATGGAATTTGTTCTTTTTGCGCAATAATATCTACTGATTTTTCCCATTTCTCATGTTTTTCAGGCTTGAAAGTAAAAATAGCATCAACATCAATTTTCATTTGAATGATTTGCTGAAGACAATCATATCCTATCTCTTGACTACCTATGAAGACAATACCCATATCTTTTAGAAATCTTGTCTCCAAATAATGTATTTGGATATTCCTTCTTCTAATTTCACAATTGGTTTATACCCTAAAATTTTTCTGCTATGTGTAATGTCAGCACAATGTCGTTTTACATCCCCTTTTCTATCTTTAACAAATTTTAATTCTATTTTATTTTCATTGCCTGTAATCTCTTGATATTTTTTTACTACTATTTTTGCAATTTTCTTAATTGATTCTTCTTTACCCTGTCCAATATTGAGCGTATCTCCTATCGCATTTTTAGTTTGATCAGATAGCATTATTCCATTTGCAGTATCATCAACATATGTAAAATCACGTGTTTGATTTCCTGTACCATGAATAATTGGAAATTTCTTTTCTAAAATTCTTTCATAAAATTTTGGTATAGCTGCAGAATATGTATCACTTCTCATATATTCTCCATAACTATTGAAAGGACGAACTATAACCATCTTTAACCCATCTGATTTTTCAAATCCCCTTACATATAGTTCGGATGCAGCTTTTGAACCTGCGTAAATTGTTGTTGGAAGTAATGGATGATCTTCTTTCATAGGTATTTTCATTGCACTTCCATATACTTCACTGGATGAAATATGGATCATTTTACATTTTAGTTCAGTACAAGCTTTTGCAACAAGATAAGTTCCGTAATCATTTACTTTTACAACTTCTTCAGGTTTATCAAACGACATTGTAAGTGGTTTAACAGCTAAATGAAATACAACATCCATTTTTCTAGAGGCTGTTTTAAATTTATCATAATTTAGTATGCTTCCTTTGATAACTTTGATATCTTTTGGAACATTAGATTTTCCACTGGCATTTGAAAAATCATCATAAATTGAAACATTATAATTATTTTCATAAAGTTTTTTTGCTAGTGTCGAACCAATAAATCCTAAACCACCAGTAACTAATGCTCTTCGCTTCATAGCTTTGCTTTTTTACTTATATTAAAATTCTTTTTCATTCATTAAATATTTTTTAATGTTTTTGATATAATATTACAAATTATCTCTTGATCATCTTGTGTAATTTCTTCATGTAATGGGAGAGATATAGTGTTTTTATATAAAAACTCTGAATTTTTTAAACTAGAATGTTTTGAACATTTTTGAAATACTGGAAGACAATGAAGCGCATAAGTACCAATTTGTGATTCGATATTATTTTTAGCTAATTTTTGAATAACTCTATCACGTAAATTTGGTTTTGTAATTACACAAACAAATGTCTGAAATGTATGCCTAGAATTTTTAGTTTGTTTCTGAATTTGTATACCATCTATTTTTTTAAATAATTCCGAATAGATCTTTGCCATTTTCTGTCTATTTTTAATTATTCTCTCAATCTTTCTTAATTGTTCTAAGCCTATTGCACTTTGAATATCTGACATTTTGTAATTTGTCCCAACACTGGTAAATTCATTATCTTTTTTTCCAAATGATTTGAAACTTTTAATCTTATTAGCCAATCTTCTGTCATCTGTTGTAATCATACCTCCTTCACCTGTTGTAATTATTTTTCTTGGGTGAAAACTAAAACAACTAACATTAGCCAATGAACCAACAAATTTTGAACCTAATTTTGAACCTAAACTGGTTGCAGCATCCTCTACCACAATCATTTTTTTCTTTAATTTATAAAATTCGTTTTCTAAAGGATTACCAAAAATTGATACAGGTGAAATTATTTCAATATTATCAAAATTCTTTTGTTCTACTATATCTCTTGTTATATTCATTGTTTCAATATCTACATCTACTAAAATTGGTTTCCCGCCGGCCAATATTATTGCGTTTACTGTAGCCGGAAATGTAAAATCTGAAACTAATACCCTCTTCCCTTTAATATTGAGACATTCAAAAACTGCATGTAATGATGTTGTTGCAGATGTTGTTGCTATGGCAAATTTTGTTTTGACATAATTTGATATGCCAATTTCAAATTTCTTTGTGACATTACCTTCAGTTAAAAATTTTGATTTAAACACTTGTTTGACGGATCTAATTTCATTATTATCTAAAGATGGTCTCATAAGATAGATTTTTTTCTTCATACAGTTCTTATTTTTTTATGCTAATAAACCAGTTTTTTTTGTTACACAAAACTAATTAATTAATAAAAATTGTCCTTTTTTATTGAAAACCATTGATATTGTATCTGGTTTGGGAGAAATTGGCACTCCTATTTTGAAACTATTTTCAAAATCTAACATTGTTTTAGGTTATGACATCAATCCAAAATTAATGAATTTGAAGAAATTTGAAAAATATAAAAATTCAAATGTAAAATTTTTACACATATGCATTCCATTCAATGACAAATTCTTAAAGAATGTATTATCACTTTATAAAAAATTCAAACCACAAATTATTGTTATTCATAGTACTGTGGCTCCTTATACTACCAAATCATTACAAAAAAAAATCCCAATCCCTGTTATCTATAGTGCAACTAGAGGTGTTCATAAAAGAATGTTACAAGATCTAAAAAAATATACTAAATTTTATGCCTTAGAAAAAATAACTTCAAATCAAAAATGGGCATCTTCTGAATACACAAAACTTTTGAAAAAATCTAATATCAAATCAAAGAAAATGTCAGAACCAATTACATTAGAATTAGCAAAAATTGTTGTGGATACAACTTATTATGGTTGGTTGATAAATTATGCTCAGCTAAGTAATATTATTGCTAAAAAACATGGAGTGGATTATGATGAAATGTGGGAATTTTCTGATGAAATTCATAAATTTATAGGTAATAGACCAAAGATGTTTCCAGGATTTATTGGTGGTCATTGCGTGATTCCTAATTTATCATTAATAGACGAGGAATCGTTTTGGCAAATTGATAAAATCAATAACATCTATGCTAAAAAAGTAAAAAATGCAAAATCCATTGCAAAAAAATATGTTAAGGGAAGACAATCATACAATTCAAAATAGCGTCAAAAATCATAGATTTTTGGTTTTAACTATACATTAAGGATTATTGCACAATTTCTAGCCATTTTTTTTAAGCCACATACATTATTTGACTGTCAATTTATTATAATGTTTACGAATTAATCAGGTATTTTAAAAAAATGCAATGAGGAATAGTATTTGGAGAAAATTTCTTTAGGTTGATTTTAAATATAGTTCTAAAATTTTTATTTTAAATGGAAAATATTGATATCCAAACCCATTCTTCATTAAGGACAGTAGAGTGGAAAGATAATAAAGTTGTAATGATTGATCAAACCAAATTACCTAATAAACTTCTTTTTGTAGAATATGATGATTTTAATCAGGTAGCTGATGCCATCAAAACTCTTGTAGTTAGAGGTGCACCTGCAATTGGAGTATCTGGTGCTTTTGGATTGGCATTGGCAGTATTACAAAGTAAAGCAACTGTTAAAGATCAATTATTATCCGATTTAGAATCTGCTAGAAAAATCCTCTTTGCAACTAGACCAACAGCGGTAAACTTAGGTTGGGGATTAGAGAAAATTATGCGTGTTGCAAAATCTGGAAATTCAGTTGAACAGATTAAAGAATTAGTTATTTCTGAAGCAAAAAAAATGGCCGAGGAAGATATTGAAATAAACAAAGCAATGGGGAAGAATGGTTCTGTTCTTTTTGATAATAATGATACCATAATGACACACTGTAATGCTGGTGCGCTTGCTACTGTTGCATATGGAACTGCATTAGGTGTAATTAGAGCAACTAGAGAGAGTGGTAAAAATGTAAAAGTAATAGCAACTGAAACAAGACCAATACAACAGGGTTCGAGACTAACCGTTTTTGAGCTGAAACATGATGGATTTGACGTTAGCCTAATTCCAGATACTGCTGTAGGATATTCTATGGCAAATGGTTTAGTACACAAAGTTGTAGTTGGTGCTGATAGAATTGTTAAAACTGGTCATATTTTTAACAAAATTGGAACTTATCAGGTAGCAACTATGGCAAAACAACACGGAATTCCATTTTATGTTGCAGCACCATTATCTACAATTGATTTGGAAACTAAAGCAGAAGATGTCATCATTGAGATGCGTAAGGGTAGTGAAGTTACAGGAATTGGTGACAAAAAAACGGCACCTGATGATATCAATGTGATTAATCCTGCTTTTGATATGACTCCTCCTGAACTAATTTCAGGAATTATAACAGAAAAAGGAGTGGTTAAAGCTCCTTATGAGGAATCTATACCAAAATTATTTCAATCTGACAATTCATAATTTCATTACTTCTCTCAACTTTTGTTTAAGATTTAACAATCTATATTAGAATCAAACCTTGAAAAACAAATCCAAGACTATCTTGATTCAGTTTAGATAATATCTAGTAGCAAAACCTAAATTAATATCTGTAGATCTTACGTTGATCATCTTGTAAGTGGAGTAAGAAAAGATGAACTAGAAATCTAAATCTTAATTCTAAATTTTTTATAATCCTCATTAGTATTATGAAGTATTATGTATTATAACGTAACCTTACTTTTTATTATCCAATTTTATTTAGAAGAATGGATTGAAGATTATAATAAAAAATGGTGAATCGACCATATTGTATCATGATTCTAGTGATGTATCTGTCCTTCCAAAAAGTAAACTAGTAAGAACATTTAATGATGATGGCTCTTTGATTGAAGAGTTTAAACTTCTTGACAAAAAAATTGCTTTGAATGATGATTTTGATAACGATCAAACTGAAATTGTCGTAACTTTGAATGTTGAAAGAAAGTAATGAAATCATCTAATTTTCATCAGTGATTCCATTTCGTATGAGTTTGCAAAAATGTTAAAATAAGTTTTAAATTCTAGTCACATCAGTTAATATCCAAATTATTGGATTTAAAAAAATGTTGTACAAAATTAAAAAAAATTATTGAAATTTTAATATTTATCAATTTGTATAATCACTATCACGATTATTAATGAATAAAGGAAACATTAATCATCATTTCTTGATGTACATGTAAATCGTTAGAATATTTTAGGATTATTTTGAACTGGGGACGATGGGATTTGAACCCATGATCTCCAGCACCCGAGGCTGGCAGTATACCCAAGCTAACCTACGTCCCCATTAAATTAAATTGAAAACATAATTTAATTTCATAAATCCCATCAAGACCGTGACCCAATCCACAAATAGTCAAAATAGAATAATTTTGATGTTTATTTTTCTACACGAATAAATATTTCCTAAACATATGATAACCATGGCAAAAAGTCTTAGTTGTGCAGATGCTGGTGCTGATTGTGGATGGTCCATAACTGCAGTACTGAAGAAGATTTAATGGCTAAAGCCACAGAACATGTCAAAGAATCTCATAAAGAATTAAAAATTACACCTGAACTTACTAAAAAAATTAAGTCTCTCATAAAAGATGTATAGGTGAAATTCTTTCCTCTATTTTTTCTTTAAACTAGGCATAAATCATTATTTTGAATCCAAACTTTGTTGTGCTACATAGGTTGGATTCAAACTATGTTTGTTGGAGATTTAAATTAAATTTCAAAATCTTCATCTAGTTTATAAGAAATTTAGTAAATTGATCAATTTGTAGCATGAAATCAATTGTAAATATCTGATTATTTGATACAAATCAGATGGTTAATTCAAGCTAATTAATAGAAAGTTTTTATTGTTTTTCAAACTGTAGCATACAATATGACTGTTGTTTCTGCACAAGCAATTGAAGATTCCTTAAAGCAATGCATGGATCCTGAAGTTCCTTTAAACATTGTAGAAATGGGATTAATCTATGGTATAAATGTTGAAGAAAACAATGATGTTAATATTAAAATGACAATGACTACTCAAGGCTGTCCACTTCATGAAACTTTGGTACAAGATGCAACGAGATATGCTAAAAAGGTTCCAGGAGTAAACAATGTCAAAATAGACATTGTATGGGAACCTGCATGGTCAATGGATAAAATGACTGAGGAAGGAAAAATGAAATTAAAAAATATGAGTGTTGCTATGAATACTCCTGCGCCAATTAATTATGAAACCGCATTTCCTCAGGGTGTTGGGAAATTAGTACAACAAGAAGATGGTTCTATGGTTTTGGCAAATGAACATGAACAAGGGTTTATGGTAAATCAAGCAATAGTAGATTTTTGGAAATCATGTAATGGACAACGCAAAGTTACAGAACTAGTAGAAGTCTTTGCACAACAAACAGGTCTTAAAAGAAATCAAGTAGAAAAAGAAGTCATGCAGTTATTACAACAATTACGTGATGGTGGATTAATTGCAATTGCAGGTCAGCCAGACACCCCAAATGTTGAATTTAAAAAATAATTCTAAAAAATATAGTTTGAATTTGCACCATCAAAATTTATTGTGACACCTGATAGATATTTTATTTTATTTTCAATTATGGCTTTGACAAAACTTCCAATCTCCTCAGGACTTCCTAGTCGTTTCATAGGCAAAGATTTTTCGAATTCTTTTACATTTTCTATTAATTCTTGAGTTCTATCTGTATTAATTGGACCTGGAGAAATGTTGATACAACTAATATTTTTTTGAGCATATTCTTTACTTAATACTTTGAAAACTTCACTAAATGCTGCACGATATGCAGCAGATATGATCAATTTTGAATTTGGTTCTTTTATTACATTAGAACTGATCAAGAAAATATATCCATTATCATTAATTTTGATATTCTGTAAAATGGTACAAAATCCTAAGAATAATTGGTTGTGATATAAATTCCAATCCTCTTCTGTAATTGCCAAAAATGGTTTTGGAGAAGGACCACCAGTATTGAGAACAAGAATATCTGTTTGTGTATTTTTTTCCAAAAATTCTCTCACACTTTTCAAATCTGATGTATCTATATCATTCTTAGATGCTGCAAAAACATCAATTTTTATTGATTTGAGAGAATTTGAAATTGCTTTTCCTATTCCCCTCGAACCACCAAGAACAATCGCTTTAGTCATATCCTGTAAATTACCGTGATAATTAAATTTCTTTACTAAAGGAATTACTTCTTATTGAATTGAAAAATTCTCTCAAAATTGATTATTGTTTTATCTTTGAGTAAAAACTAGGATTGGATTAGCTAGCACTAGCACTACTTTTTTTCACCAAATTGTTTGCATTAGCAATCTTGGGAGCTCAAACATTTTTTCATGAAAATATACTGATGATGGAGTCTCTTTACAAGGTATACTTTGTGGATGTGAGATGCCAATGAATTATCCATACGGCCTTACACACAATCCTTATCCTAGCAGTCCTACACCAACTGAAAAGGATGCCCAAATTTTGGGCGGGACTAGACACATACAAGCCAAGGAATCAATATTGGAATGCATAACGGATCTATACAGACAATCATCCAAGCATCAATCCAATGAAAATGACTTTAGACTAATTACAGTAATACAAGATGTCGGATGCGGAAAAACTCACCTTGCTTTGCACATCAAGGGACTAAGAATGAGACAAAATATTGAAAGCGCATACGTAGATCTGGCAACAATTTCACCTAAAACAAAGGAAAGCCTGTATGATGCAATTATCGCAGGATTCAACAAATCTACATTTGATGAACTGAGGGAAAAATTCCTAAAAGACATCTGTGACAAGGCAGACAAGGGTGATCTGCTGGCAAAAAAAGCGCTAGGTTACAGGTTTGTAGACAAACTTATGGGAACTACAATACAGGATAAAACTGATGATATTCTTAACAATAAAAAAACACATTCTAGTGAGAATCTAAAAAAATACTTGGCCTCTAACTACAACGCGCACGAGTCGCTAATAATTCAAAACATTATTGGCAAGATATTTGACCCTATATCAAACTTGGATGAATTTTTAGGACGTCTATCAGCTATTTCCAAATTCAGCCATAATCTTCTTGGTAAAATTACAATTTATACATTTGATGAGCTAGATGCAGATCCAGGCTCTGCTGAAATCGTAAAATCAATAATCAATAGACACTTACCATCCTCTGTTGTGATGCTTATTACAACTCCATCTGAATATTCTAAAATAAAAGAAATTAACGTATCCCTCTTTGACAGACTAGAAAAGGCAAACTATAAGATTAATCTGGCTGGTTCAAATTCAATAGATGAGTTATCTGAAATTGCAATCGAATACATCAAACAAAACAAAAAGAGTGTGAGGTTCACAAAAAAACAGCAAAACGACTTGACCGGTAAAATAAGAGTATTATGTGATGAATTTCCTGATTTCACAAGTGTGCGATCGCTGATCAACATTTTGTATCATGCTATGGAAAAATCTTATCAATTAAACCATGAAGAGATTTCTGAAGAGGCACTTGATGAAACTATTAAGAACGCATTTCCGGGATTAAAGGTACATGACAGCGTTCTGGATGTTCCAATAGGGCAGTTTTTGAAATTGCGACTAGAATCTATTGAAAGTAAAACACAATCAAAGATAAAAGAGGCCATTTCTAACCTTGTCAATTTTGCACATGATACAGGAATGATTACAAAGCCTGAAAATTCAAAACGAATGCTGGATGCAATTTATACCGATAAGTATGGAACAAAGATAGGAATTGCAGTAGCAATGAATAAGGATCATGATAAAAACTCTATCTCCATTCAAAATATTCTAAAAGCGTCTGCTTTCGTAGACAAACTGTTGATACTTACAAATACCAATGTACCAAAAACCCCCCAAGCTACAATCATTAACATTGACAAAGTGAAGATGGTTGACTTGCTTTATTTTAGTAACAGATACTCTGACAACAAAATACTAGAACCAGAAAATGAAAAAATCCATGCTTTAGCCAAGACTATATCAATTATCTAAAATATTCTAGTTTTTACAACTTTTATCAAAGATGAAATTTTACTAATTGAAGAAAAATCAAGACTATATTGAAACATCTTCAATAATTCAATGATGAGTTATAGTGGAATTGAATCAAATTTCAATTTAATTGGAATATTTTTACTACTACTTAGATTTCTTTAATTTCTGTAATTGTTCCTAACACTGAGTCCATTTGGATGATTGCTTTTTTCTCTTCCCATCCAAGTGCAACATACCAATCACCTAAATCGCTATGATATTTTGTCTCTAATGTTTTTATATTTTCTGGCAATACATCATATTTTTTTGCAATCCCAGATACCGCAAGTGTAATCGCATCTTTTTCCTTTTCTAGTCTCCTTTTCATTAATCCTATTCCTGGACTCATGTCATGACTACATCATATCATCTAATATAGTTAATTCATTCAATTACCTATAATATTGAATTTTCCCAATCCCAACATTTGAAATAGCCTATGCATGATGAAATAACAAAATGAATCTAATTCAAAAATTATCTAATTCCACATTAGCTAAATCTAGCACACTTGTTTCACTAGTATCAATTCTAGCAGTTATTGCTCCTGTCATAGTAGTTTCGGCAGGTTTTTGGGATGCCATATCTCATCTTCAAAAAGAGCCTGAATTCTTTTGGAGCCCATCTCATATTGTAGTGTACACTGGTGTCTCTATGACCGGTTGTGCTGCAATCATGGGATCTTTGTTAATATTTAGAAAATCAGTTCATGGCTCTCTTAAAACTGGAATTAATTTTGTTATTATTGGTTCCATTCTCCAAATTGTTTCGGGTTTTGGTGATTCATTATCTCATGATGTATTTGGAATTGATGGATTGATCTCTTGGTCTCATCAACCATTAGAATTTGGACTAGTTCTTGCATCATTAGGAGGAGTATTGATATTAAAAAACAGAGAACATACTAAACTCAAAGCATTTCTTCCTTTTTCAATTATAGCCTTTTTGTTTTTTACCACTTGGCTACTCTTTAACATAATTCTAATTTTTGGACACACCATACAATGTATTCAAATCTATGAAATATTTTCTTCAGGTTGTGCTATATTGTAATTTTTTATTTTTATGTATGATGTTATCATCATTCCAAGAGCTCCTAATAGAAGCATAATTCCTGCTGGCATCATTTTCTGAGAATTTGTATTTCCGAATTCTACTTGTAAATCAATAGAATTTTTTGCAATATTTGTAATTTTTATAGTATATGTACCGTTTTCATTAAAATCAAAATACCCCACAGCCATTTTTGTATTAATTTTTTGTTCCTTAATTACATTATCATCATCATCTAATATCTGAACAAATACATATTCTCCTGCAAATTCAGGCATGTACAACTTGTAATATCCTATATCTGCACCTAGCAATTCTGTTTTTACTTCAATTGAATTTGATTGCTTTAGTAAAATAGAATCATATGCTTTTTCAGTTTCATTAAAAATTAATGATGTCCAAATCATTCCAACAATTACCAACACTAATGAAATCTTGAATGGAGATATCTTCATTTCATTATAATGAATAATTATTTACTTTATAAGATAATCTAGGACTCGGAGGGCTTCGATCCCTCGACCTAGCGGTTCGAAGCCGCTCGCACTATCCAGACTGTGCAACGAGTCCAAACAAGTAAGAATTTAACAGGCCTAAATATCTGTCTAGATGCTTTGAAAGTATCAAAAAAAGTAATTGGTGTTGAATATGCAATTCGAGATATTGTTCTTACTGCAAGAACAGTAGAACAAAAGGGAATGCAGGTTGATTATCTCAACATTGGTGATCCTGTTCAATTTGGTTTTCAACCACCTGAAAATGTAAAACAAGCTTTGATTGATGCAATTAACAAAGGTGAAAATTACTATTCCTCCTCTGAAGGTATTTTGGAATTAAGACAAGAGATTGCTAAAAAAGAAAACGCAAAGGGTCTCTCAATTGGTGCTGATGAAATTCTAATCACTAATGGTGTTTCTGAAGGACTTGATATGGTAATCTCCTCAATTGTAGAAGAAGGAGATGAAATATTATTACCTGGACCCTATTATCCACCATATGCTTCCTATGTTAGATTGCATGGAGGTATTCCTATAGAGTTTGCAGTTGACTTGGATAATTCTACACCTGACATCGAAGATATTAAATCTAAAATCACTCCAAAAACTGTTGCTATTTGTCTAATCAGCCCAAACAATCCTACAGGTGTAGTGTTTAATGAAAAATCTCTCAAAGAACTAGTAAATATTGCAAATCAAAATAATCTATACATCATATGTGATGAAATCTATGATCAAATAATTTTTGATGAAAATTTTGTAGGAATTGGTAAAGTTGCAGGAGATTCACCTGTAATTATTCTAAATGGATTCTCAAAAGTACATCTAATGTCTGGCTGGAGAATTGGATATATTGCATTTAATCAATCGCCACAACTCGAAGCACTACGTGAACACCTTCCAAAACTGGCAAGAGTTAGAATTGCAACTGCTCTTCCAGTACAACATGCCGCCTTGGAATCTCTTCGTGGACCGCAAGGTTACATCAATGATTTTGTCTCTGAAATTAAAAAACATCGAGACTTGGTTGTAAAACGACTCAACGAAATACCTGGTCTTTCTTGCCCTAATCCAAAAGGGGCATTTTATGCATTTCCAAAAATTGAAGACAATAGATTTGGTACTGATAAGGAATTTGTTACAAAATTACTTGAAACAAAAGGTGTTCTAACTGTTCATGGTTCGGGTTTTGGTAAGAAATATGGCAGTGGACATTTTAGATTAGTTTATCTTCCTGATCTAAAAGTTTTAGATTCTGCAATGAACAAAATTGAAGAATTTATGAGTTAGTAATCCCACACTGAAAATTTCTCAGGAATTATCTCTATAATACAGTCAGTATCATCTAGTAACTCTTTTGCAGATTTGTTATCCAACGTATTAAAATATCGTAAAAGAATTTTTTTTGCTAATCTTTTTACTTTGTTGTTTTCTAAAATCAAATCTGCGTTTCCTTGAATCATAACTCCATAAATTTCTGGAGCATTAATTCCTACATCAATACAGCAAGAAACTCGTTTATTTTTCTTGATATTTATTGCCTTTTGTGTTCTAGTATTTGTTCCTATGTGGAATTTTTTTTCACTATATTTGTACCAAACAGGAACAATGTGAGGCATTTTGTTTTTGTCAATTGTGGCTAGCCGCAATATTTTCTGAGACTTTAGAAATTCATTTCTGTTCATGTTTTCTAAATCCTAATGCAATCATAAAAATCCCAAAGATCAACATTGCCATTGAAACTTTTTCATTAGTAATTTCACCATTTATCAAAAATTCTTCAACAAAGTCTATGCCCCATATCAATAATTGTTGGATCATTACTATTCCCCCCATAACACAAAAAAGAACACCCATCGCTGTAAACCAATTTCTACCACGCCTATAATGTTCATAGCTCATGTTAAACGAAAAATAGGTTTAGATAATTTTGATTCCTGGATTTTTTAGCTTGTTTCTTATCATTGCATTGAGAAGTAACGGTGTTGACATTTCTGCAAGGTATGATAATTCTATTGGTCCCAAGTAAATTGCTCTTAATCCCTTGATTTCACCAATCAATCCATTTACTACCTGAACCGATTCATCATCATCTCCGCAAACGAAGATATCGTAATCTAGTTCTAGTGTTGGATTTACTAATTTTTTTTCAGAAATTACATGAAATGCTGAAACTATCTTTGATTTATTTTTCATATGGTTTGATACAAGCTTGTATGAAAATGGTTTATTTTCTTTAATTGAAATACATTCAAATCCCACATCTGTTTTTGTCATTGGAACAATTGGTGAAACTACAACACAACTGTCTTTGACTTCAGATAATATTCCAGAACAAACAGAATCAATATTCTCATATGGGATTGATAAAATTAAAACGTCACTTTCTTTTGCAACTGAAATATTGTCATTTCCAGAAATTGATCCTTTAATTTCTCCAAATGCTTCTTTTGCCATATTGGAATATTCTTTTGCAGACTCAGATGCTCTTACAGCATCTCTAGAGCCAACAATAACATCGTGGTTTTGCGACCATCTTAAAGCAAAACCTTTTCCCATTCCTCCAGTTCCGCCAATTATTCCAATCTTCATAGTATCTATCTGATAATCTTATTATTATCTCTATTTGAATTTTAATCAATTTGGGTCAGATTATTTTCCTTAGACACGGTCAGGCCAAAAATAACACTGAAAGAATCTTAGCTGGAAGAACCGAAGGCATTCCCTTAACTGAGATTGGAATTAAACAAGCAGAGCATACTGCTGAATTACTAGAACACATAAATATCTCTACAATTTATTCCAGTCCAATCCAAAGAGCAAAGCATACTGCAGAAATCGTTGCAGAGCACAATTCACTTAATGTTACAATTGATGAACGACTAATTGAGCTTGATATGGGTAAATTTACTGGCATTCCATATGATGAAATTTTTACTAGTCATGGAAATGTCTTTATGAAATTCTATAATGGCGAATTGGAAATTGCTCATAATGGGGTAGAAACTTTCGCTGAAGTAAAAAAACGAGTTTTAGGAATAGTTGATCATGTAATTGAAAAACATCCTGATGAAAATGTGGTACTTGTTACTCATATGGATCCTATCAAGGCTATGTTATCTACCATAGTTGATCTCTCTCCTACCAACTTGTTTGAATTAGTCATTGCAAATGCATCTCTTAACATTTTTAGAGAAAAAGATAGAAAGTTCTCCCTTTCAGGATTAAATGTGATGCATCCATCTAGATTCGATCAGGGTTATTAACTAGTAATCTTGAAAACCCTTAAATAGAAATTATAGATGACGTCATTCAATCGCTAATGAAAAAGATAGTTGTGTTATTCTTAGTATTGGCAGTTATGGTAATAGTTCCAGTTATAGAATCCGCGTTTGCTGCAGGAGACGAACCTGGTGAATATCTAGATCGTAGGGTGATTATTTGGAACTTGTTTTTTAAAATGATGACTATAGCATTTGTAGTTGGTGCTGTAGTATCAGGTACAATTATTTGGCAATGTTGGAGATTTAGAGAATCACATCCAAAAGCAAAACCTACACCATATGAGGGGACGGACTGGTAAAATTGGGTGGACATTCTAATTGGCCTGAATGGATCTATGTTGGTGTTGTAATTGCGTTAATGGTTTGGGTAGGAGCAGAAGCTTGGGAAGCAGAAAGACTTGTAGAGCATGTTCCTGCAGATGCTGAAATTATCAAAGTTACTGGGCAACAATGGCTTTGGACTTTTGAGCATGAAGATGGTACTAAAGAAAGAGGTGAATTACACGTTGAAGTCGGCAAAGCATACAAGTTTGAGATAGAATCCATAGATGTTAATCATTCTTTTAACATTCATGATTATGTTGTTTTAATGGATGCAATTCCTGGTAGAGTTAATACTGTATGGTTTGCACCAACTGAGGTAGGACAACATGATATCCAATGCAGAGAGTATTGTGGATTAATTCACTATAACATGAGAGGAACATTATACGTGGAGGAACCATCATCTTGATAACGCTTTTATCACAATTATTTGGAGGAATTAACTAATGGTTCTGGAATTACAAAAACCACGTCCAATTTGGCAAATAATGTTTTCAACACATCATACTGATGTAGGTTTACTTTACTTAATCACATCGCTTGCATTCTTGTTCATGGGTGGTGCATTAGCTCTTGCAATTAGAGCAGAGTTGTTCTTACCTGGTGCACAAATAATTACAGATGCAATGACCTTTAACAGAATCTTTACTGTTCATGGTACTACATTGATCTTTTTGTTTATCATACCATTTGCATCAGCAGTTGGTAACTACTATGTTCCAATTATGGTTAGATACAAGGATATGGCATATCCAAAACTTAATGCAATTGCATTTTGGATGATTCCACCGGCTGGTGCACTCATTTGGTTAGGTTTTGCAGACTTTACATGGTATGCAACACCACCGTATTCTATTATCAGTGCTCCAGGACCAGCAGCTGATATGTGGATATTTGGACTAAAGATTTTGGGTATTTCATCAGTACTTGGTGCAATCAACTTTGTTGTTACAATTCTCAAATGTAAGCATCCAGACATGTCAATTGGACAAGTTCCACTTTTGGCATGGTCATTTTTGTCATCATCATTAATTATACTAGTTGCAATCCCAACATTTGCTGCAGCCCTGTTAATGTTACTTACTGACAGACTTGGTGTTAGTGGATTCTTTAATCCTGCAATGGGTGGAGATCCAATTGCATATGCTCACTTGTTCTGGTTCACATTCCATCCAGAGGTTTACGTACTAGTAATCCCTGCAATTGGAATGATGTATGAAATCATTCCAAGGTTTTCAAGAAAGCCAATTTACAGCTACAATTCTGGTGTCTTTGCATTTGTTTTACTATCTATAGTTGGATTCTCATCATGGGCACACCACATGTATGCGACTGGTATGTCATTTACAGAAAAAACAGTCTTCATGGTAGGGACTCTTGCAGCAGTTCCAGCATCTGCAATGCACGTCTTTAATTTTGTAGCAACAATGTGGAATGGTAGAATTAAATTTGCAACGCCAATGATGTGGGCAGTTGGAGGAATTGCATTATTCTTCTCTGCAGGTGCAGGTGGTGTAGCAAATGCTGCTATGCCATTAGACTTTACAACGCATGATACGTACTGGGTAGTTGGTCACTTTCATCTCTTTGTGATGGGTACTATTGCATTTGGTTCAATTGGATTTGTTTACTACATGTTCCCATATGTTACAGGAAGAATGTACAATGAAACAATGGGCAAAGTCCACTTTGTCATGTCATTTATAGGAACTGTTCTGGTGTTCTTTACACAACACGTACTTGGTTTGTATGGAATGCCAAGAAGAATTTTTGATTATCCTCCAATTCCGGAATGGATTGTTATGAACCAGATTGTAACAGTTGGTGCTATGATTATTGGTGTCAGTATGGCAATCTTCTTGGCAAACATGATTTACAGTTCTGGAAAAGGAAAACTTGCAAATCCTGAAGATCCATTTGGTGTAGGTGGCAAGTATTACTATCCATTTGAGGCAAAAAATCCATCACATTAGGAGATAAATAAAATGAGTCACGAGAATAACCAAACAATTTACAGAACAACTCCAGCTAGAACTGGAAAAATGATGATAATTATGTTAGGAATTTGTCTTGTGGGCGGAGTAATATTCTTTTCACTGTGGGACTATTGGATTTCAGAACCTGCACCAGTTGTTGCAATGATGGCAGGTACTGCAGGTACAACAGCACAAGCAGTACAAACTGGAGATACAATTACAAAAGATCTTATATTTATTGAATCATCGGACTTTAGGACTTTGGCGTTTAATGCATTACCAGGTGAACCTGATAACAATCCAACAATTAACATGGAAGTTGGAGACAAAGTAATCTTTAATGTAGATAATGCAGGAAAATCATTTCATGCATTTGGTGTTACAAAGGATGCTGAAGGCTTTGCTGGAATAATTCCTGGTAGTGAAGTAGCATCAATGTCAAACCCATTAAAACCAGGTGAAAGTGGATCTTCTGAATTTATTGCAGGTGAAGAGGGGATTTACTATTATATCTGTACTATTCCCGGTCATAGAGAGCAAGGAATGGTTGGTTCAATTATTGTAGGTGATGTTTCCGTTGAAGAAGTTATGGCAGTACCAGAACCAAAGGTAATGGAAGAAATTACTGAATCCGAAGTGATGGAAGAAGTAATGGTGCCAGATCCTGTAGCATATGATGGAGTAATATCTGTTCCAGATGGTTCTGGAGTTCCAGGATGTGAGCAAACAAGCGAATGTTATATTCCATATCATGTTACAGTTTCAGTAGGTGATGAAGTTACTTGGTCAAATGATGACTCAGCAGCTCATACAGTTACAAGTGGAACACCATCAGGTGGTTCTGATGGCAATTTTGACAGTAGTTTGTTTATGGCAGGTGGTACATTTTCAGTAACATTTGATGAAGCAGGTGAATATCCATACTATTGTATGGTTCATCCTTGGATGATCGGTATCATTACAGTTAGCTAGAAACGAGAAATCTTGGCAATTCAATATCTTGCATTAACAACAATGATTGTACTGTACTCTCTAATGTTTGTTGGAGGATATATTTCAGCCGCTGGACTTGGATTGACTTGTCCTGAATGGCCTCTATGTCCTGATGGGATAATGCCTTCTGAGGAATATCTTATAGAATGGATTCATAGATTTGTAGCAGCTACTACTGCAAGTTTAGTTGCTGCAACAATGATTGCTACCTGGTTAAACAAGAATGCTGATAAAAAGATCAAATTTACAAGTACATTTGCATCTGCCCTAGTAATTACACAAATTACATTAGGCGCACTTGTAATTGATACGAAACTGCATGCAGTCTTAGTTGCAATACATCTTGGATTTGGAATTTTATTATTCGCAATGGTATTACTAACTACAATATTTGCATTTAGACTCTCTAAAATTGCATTAAAATCTAATGTTTAGGTTTTTTGAACATTGTTGGCAAGTAAATGTAAATCATTATTCCCATCAAGACTAAGGCACCTACAATAATTGAACTAAAGAAGATAATTCCAAATGGACTCTGAGTTCCCATATTAAATGTATAAGTGATAATTCCGTCTCTTCCTTCCATGTCATACAGATCAATCTTTACAATATGGTTCCCTTGAGTTCTCCACACATAATCAAAATCCCAATGAGATCCTTCTATTGATGTTGGAGGTATTGTATCTACTTGTTGACCATTGAAGAAAATTCGCATTCCCATTGTAAATCTGTCAACGTCTTTATATTCAAATCCCTTGGTAACTTTTACCAAAAATTGAGATGGTTCTTCAATTTGAGGAAATTCTGGTGCAGTAGCTACTTGGACTCTATACCCTGCCTCAAATGATTCAGCAGAGTTAAACATAGAATGGGCATTAGCATCTATAAATCCTGAGATCGATGATAGTAGTAAAATAAAGAGGAAAAATCCTGATCTCTTTTTAGTCATATAAAATATAATGAAATAGTCATGAATATAATGTAAATCAATTCCCTCTGGAAAATCTTCAAAACCTTTAAATTCTAACTGGCAAGAACTTCATTTGTTGACACTCGTAACAAAATCAATCGATATCAAAACACCTGTAGAGAATGTTTTTACCTACTTTGCAAGACCAGAACATGTTTCTGATCAAATCAAAAATGATACTGTAGGTATGACAGTCGTTCCTATGGACATCAAAGAAGGAATGGGTGTGGGTACAACCTTTAGAATCATAGGTGACTTTAGTGGTAAACGTTTAGAGTGGGATTGTGAGACAACTGAATTTATTAGAAATGAAAAAATCGCTGCAAAGCAGATTGAAGGTCCATTCAAGAGATGGCAAATTACTAACGAATTCAAAGCATTAGGTAATAATCTGACTAGAGTAACCATGTCTGTAGATTATGAAATGCCATTTGGTCCTTTGGGAGCAATTTTGGATAAAGCAAAATTTGCAAAATCTGCTGAGAAAGGAATGGAGACTGCTCTTTACAACGTTAGAGGTTTACTTGAAGGAAATGGATCAATTCCCGTATACATTACCTTAGATGCATACCAAAAACTTCTTGCCGAAAAGAAAAAGATGAATGATGTCCCAGTTTCAACTGCACTTACAGCAATCATTGAAAAGTACAATGAAATTGAAGCTAAAACACAAAACTAAATTTTCATTTATTTTAAAATCTTAAGATTAATAACAACTCTTGGCATAATTGTTTCGGTGGGTCTATGGCGCAGCCAGGTAGCGCACCGGACTCTTAATCCGGTTGTCAAGGGTCCGAATCCCTTTAGACCCGCTGCTTGAATTTTAGAATCTTTTACAACATTATATTCAAATTTACAATTATTTTACCAAAATCTATACGAGTTTCAAAATTACAAATTGAATAGAAATTATATTTTTTTAATTAGGGTGAATCTAGATTTGTCAGGTTCTATTTCCTCATGCATATCCACATTACTCACAATTTTAACTTTATAATCTGACCATTTTTCCACAACATTACGAAATTTATGATTTGCATCAATTTGTTTTTCTGACTCGTTAAACTTTTCGCAATTCATAATGTATCTTCTAGCCACTCTATACATTTCTGAAATTCCTTTTTCTACTGTATCATCATCTAAATAATTTAACAATTGATGTGTAAATACAAAATCTATTGATGAATCTTCAAATGGTAAATCGGTTATAGTTCCTTTCTTAAAATCCACTGTATTTTTCTTTTCTTTTGCTATTGCTAACGCTTTATCATTTAGATCAATTCCATGAATTTCAAATGTATCTGGAAATAATCTTAAATCTATTCCAGTACCACATCCTATCTCTAAAACACTTATACATCGTAAGGATGTGGCTAAATCTCTAGTAAATTTTGCAAATTCTTCATTAAATCTTGCCTCATTTTTATCTGTATATTTGTCCCAAAATTCCTTGTTGTAACTCATATGATTTTTTCAATCAAGCTATATTTGATATTAATTATTAGTGCTTGCATTTGCATAGGACCAATTTGGTATCAAAAGTACAATCATGTGGGCCTTCTGATTTTCCTTGAGTGGGTATCTCTTTCATACAATCATCATGACGACCTTTTCTACAAAACCAGCAAATTTCGTGAGTATCACCTGTTGCACATGAATCCATGCTCTCTATCAATTTTTGTGGGTAAAAAACTTCGTGGAAAATTAAATGAACGTTAACCATGGCAAAAACCTCTTGTCATTACCCATTGCAGCATCTAAAAATGATTTCTGTAGTTCCTTTGTAATTTTTCCAATCTTTGCATCTCCTATAATGACTTTATCAATTTGTGTAACTGATTTTACTTCAGCGGCTGTTCCTGTCATAAATATCTCATCAGCAGAATACAAATCTCCTCTTTCAAGATCTCTTTCTATTATAGAGCCACCATTTTCTTCAATGATTTTAATCACACTATCCCTTGTAATTCCATCTAGTCCTCCTGCTGAAAGTGGTGGTGTTTTAATAATATCGTTCTTCACAACAAAAATATTTTCCGCACTACCTTCAGCGACTTTTCCATGTATGTTTAGCATTATTGCTTCATCGTATCCATTATCAAGTGCTTCTACTCGTGCTAGTGCCGCATTTGCATAGTTTGATGCTGCTTTTGCTTGCATTGGTTGAAATCTTGAATCTATTTTAAGCCAACTTGAAACCTTACATTTTGCCCCAGAAAATTTCCCTGCTTTCCCTTCACCCATAGCCCATTCCCAACATGCAATTGACACATCAACTTTATTTGGAGTTGGTGTGAGACCCATTGTACCAAATCCATAGTATGCTAGTGGTCTAACATAACATTCTTGCAGACCATTCGCTTTTATCGTTTTAATTATTGCGTCTGTGATCTCTTTTTTAGAAAATTGCATTTTCATTGAGTATAATTTTGCTGAATTGAAAAATCTGTCAACATGTTCGGTAAGTCTAAAAATTGCTGAACCATTTGCAGTGTTATAACATCTAATTCCCTCAAAGATTGATGTTGAATAATGTAAGGCATGAGTAAGTACATGGACTTTGGCATTTTTGAATGGAACTAATTTTCCATTCATCCAAATTTTACCCTTTTCTTTCATAGCAAAGCAAAAAAAACTATCTAATTTAAAGAATTATTTTTTAATTACTTTTTACTGCATTTGAAACCTACATATCCCATGAATGACAAGTTTTGTTATGGAATGGATTTTGGGATTTGGTGGAATTATCTTTCTTGTTATAGGCTTGATTGGTCAGGCAATTGAAATGAGAAAAATTCGTATGACTAACAAAGATGAGGATTTAGGTTCAGTAAATATTTTCATAAACAAGAAGAATTTCAAGTGGTATGTAATACTTGGTATTGGAATTATTCTATGGTTTATAGCTGAGCGTATATAAAATGATCTATATAGATCATCTCTAAATACTAGAAATTGTAACGTATAATGTAGCGTGTTTTGGGTAACGCCGAACTAAATCTAGATAATGGTTCAAGAACAAACCCATGTTGGTGTTTACAGGTGAAAACCCGTAACACCATTATTTCGCTAAATAAAATTAATATCTGAAATTTCTTGATGAATTGCCTTAATGGCTTTTCTAATGTTATCATCTGCATCTTCTATGACAATAATTATTCTTGATGTTTCTTCTTGTGCATCCATATTCAAAATATTTAACCCTGTTTCACCAATCTTTGCACTAGTTCTTGATGCAACTTGCTGAACTCGCCACATCTCATCACCAATTAATGTGATTACTCCTCTATTGTATGTAATCGTAGCAAGCGGATCAAATCCCAATAAATATTTTTCATTTCTTTTAACATACTCTTCATCTAAGAATAATATCCTGGAAAATTCTATTCCATCTTTTGTAAATGGTGATAAAATTACAAATTCACTATATCGTTTGTCTTTTTCCAATGACGTTAACAGCTTTTGAATTGAATTTGTCTCAATTCTAAAAATTGCACAATTTTCTTTACCTGCAACAATTTTTATTGGATGTCCTTTCTGTTTCTCCAATTCTCTTTTTATTGTAGTTGTTTTCACTGGATTTTTCATATTTGTAATAGTAATAGGTATGTCTACACCATTTTCAACAATTTCTTTTATTGAAATTGGATCTAAAATTTTCATTCCAAACATTCCTGCAAGTCTTGCTTCGTTGTATGATAATTGGATTATTTCTCTTAATCCAGATTCCACAATTTTTGGATCTGCAGAAACTACAGCACTGTCTTTTTCAAAATCTACACTTGTTTGGTATTTCTTATGAAATAGTATCCCTAGATCTACCGCAGTTCTATCTGATCCACCACGCTCATATGTAGTGGTAACACCATCTACTGTTTTTCCAATAAATCCACCAATTGTAACCACTTCATTTTTTTCAACCAATTCTTTTATTTTATCCATTTTTTCTCTAGATTCTGCTGCAAGAAAATTTGTAAATTCAATATTATCATCAGTAATTATAGGCCAATCTTCAAATTTTACAGCATCAGACTTTATTCTATTGCTTCTTAGAATATGGTTCATTACATGTGACATTAGGATCTCGCCAGAGAATGCCAATGCTGTTGAGCGTATCTCATCTGCAAATTCTTTTCTCTCAAATGCATCATCTAGGGCTTTTTGTGCCTTTTCTAAATGAGTTTTAATTGCATTCTCGCAGTTTTCTTTATTTTCAAAATTTACCAGTTCAAGAATTTTTTGATATGTTAATTTTACAGTATTCAATGTTGGTCTTATTCCATTTTTTGCATTTTCCCCTTGCTCTAAAATAATGTCAGTAAGTGAACGTTTCTCCTCATTGTGGACTGTTAATGGAGCTGAAAAAACAGTAATCACTTTGGAATCTTTTTTTAAATCATATACGCGTTTAACAATTTCTGGAATGAATATGCCATTTGGGCCTATTGCACTCCCCCCAAATTTAGCAACTACTAGTCTAGTCATAGTATTTTATCAAAACCTAATTACCTTCTATTAAGCATTTGATTATTTATTCATCATCTTTTCGATGATATCTGATGCCACCTTTGCGCCATCTGTATTTACTTGATTTCTTTTCTCTTCTAGTTTTTCTAAAATTAACACATCCAATTTTTTTATGTCCTCAAAAACAAACCCTTGTTCTCTTGCATTGTCTTCCTGTTCAAAATGATTCTTGATTGGTATGAATATACCTGGGGTCCCATAAGCCTTAGCTTCATCTATAGTTGATTTTCCAGCCAAAGAAATTATCAAATCTGCGGCAAAAATTAACTCATGTAAATTATCAACAAATCCTAAATTTCTAACATTTTCAAACGTTTTACTAATTGCTGGTCCTGAAACTAGAACAACTTGAATATCTTGATTAATTTTTGAAATAGCCTTTAAGGCCTCTTCAATAAGGAAAACTCCTGCATCAGTGCCTCCAATTGAAATAACTATAGTTTTTTTATCAAATAAAAATTTTTTCCTTAGTTCTTCTCTTGAAAAATTTGTTTTTCTAACTATTGACCCCACTCTTTTGATATTATCCTGATCATCACCAATTTCAGGAATAATCACTACATCACATTTTTTTATTATATTCTGCATTGATTTATTCATTCTTTTTTCAATAAATGATGCAAATCCCTTCGTAAAACGTGTCTCTAAAATATCAGTGATAAGTACAGTTCGAATCTTCATGTTTTGTGCATTACTTAATGATGCAAAATCTTCATCACTAATTACCATATCTGGATTATCCATTTGAAGAATTTTCTGTGAAATATTTTTGCAATCTTTATAGTAATTATAATAATTCCACAACCATCGTGTTTGGTTTTTCAGTGCTCCACTTTGTATGATAAATGGTGGTGGTTTATACGCATCGTGTACTTTAAAATCTAAATTTCTTAGAATTTTTACAGCTCCACTACCTGTCACAAAGTTTGTCACAGCATTTTCAAAGTTATTTACAATTGCAATATCTCGAGTTACATGACCTAATCCTATTGGACTGGAAAAAAAATCAAAAACATTCATGATTCTCTTTTTTTTCCTCAAATTTCTAGATTCTTACATGTCTCAAAGTTTAAATGGTTTTTAGAAAGGTAGGTTTCTGGGCTCATAGTCCAGGTCGGTTATGACGTCGCCCTTACACGGCGAAGATCCGGGGTTCAAATCCCCGTGGGCCCATACCCTATATTGGGACAAATATCATTAATGAAAATCTATTTACCGTTTAATTATCATTCATTCTACTGAATAACATGGTCAGGCAGGGAATTTTGATTGGTGTAGCAATTGGTGTATTTTTTGCAGGATTAGGAATAGGATATACTGCTTTACAATCATCTACTCCGACAACACCAATGATGATGAATTCCCAACAAATGCAACAAATGATGAATGACCCTCAGACAATGAATCAATGGATGAATACTATGATGAATGATCCTCAAATGCAACAACAGATGATGAGTCACATGATGGGGAATCAAGGTATGATGAATTCAATGATGAACAATCAAGACATGATGAACATGATGATGGGAAATAACATGATGATGGATGGAAATATGATGATGGGAAATAACATGATGATGGATGGAAATATGATGATGGGAGGTCATATGATGGATTCTGGAATGATGGGACAAGGAATGATGAGTTCTCAATCTTCACAAACAATTCCTACAGATACAGAACCTCAAACTAGAACATTTCAAATCAGCATGGAAGAAGTAGAGTTCTATGCTGAAGTTGAAAATGAAGGAGGAAAAGAGGGAATCGCCTTTGTCGAACTACACAGATGGGAACCAAACACCATAATTGTAAATCAAGGAGATACTGTAGTTCTTGAAATTACTAATCCAAGAAAACACGCACATACATTATCAATTCCTGCTTTTAATGTAAATTCAGAAATGCTTGAACCAAGAGAGGGAGCAGATACGGTAACCTTTGTTGCTGATACTCCAGGTGTTTTCACATTTTATTGTGGTCTACCATACAATCCTGACAAACTGTACTGTGATCCTGATCACAACATGATGACAGGAACTCTAATTGTTTTAGAATAATTTTCATGCCTATCTGCGTCCATTTTTATCCCCAAAAAGGTGGCTGAATCCCCGTGGGCCCATATACTTTCTTGGGACTAAAATAGGATTGCCCTTCTAAAGAATTGAACCTTTGAAATTTTCTCTGTGCATTTAACCAAGAGTAATTTAATTATAATGATTTTTGGTAAAATTTGGTTTTAATCAATGGTTATAATCATATACTAATATTGTACAATGAGCAAAAAATGTCTAAAAAAATTACTAATGTGGTTTTCTTAATTGCGGCCTTTAGTGTGATCTTTCTAATTTTACAACCCAATGCTTTTGGTGTGGAAAATAATCCACTTGATTTTCCAATTGGTCTAAAGATAGGCGAAACTGCAACTATCAATTCTGATTGAGCGATTACCAGTTCAAAAAGGAATAAAACTTTCTGTTTTGGAATTGTCTTGGGAGGATTTTCTAGGGCTGTCTTGGGTTTCTGAGGATGAGTGATATTGAAGATAACAAATCATCCCCAGACCAAGCAGAATTTAATCAGCACTAAATTTACAAAGGTAGATTACTTGAAATGGGTTTTAGATAATCTATAACTGAGATTATTCTTCAGCAAATATCCTAGATATACCTCTAACTTCTTCCAAAGATCGATTTGAATTAGTATTGTTCCCTTTCATGATATTCATTATGTAAAATTTGTTTATAACATTCACGAATCATTTGCAGATCATTTATTCATATTATTGTGTAGAAAACTCAAAAACAGTTCATTATGTGATTAACTGAATAGAAGTTAGTAAAGTGTATGTTTTAAAATGCTTTTTTTTAACACATTTAATATCTAATATTTAATTAATGATCTGTGACGCTAAAAGTAACCCCAAGTGATTCTAATATCTCTGAGGCTGGAAAATTCCCTTGTATTTCATGTCATACAAATTGTTGTAAAGAGTATGTGATCTTTGTTAATGCTCATGACATTTACCGACTCTCAGTTGGATTGGGATTACCTCCAGAAAATTTTCTTGAGATTTATGGAGCAAAAGATTATGATCTTGGAATAAAGGTAAAAGAAGGTCTGTTAGATCTTGCTTTAAAACAAAAAGATGGTGGATGCATATTTCTTGAAGAATCTAAAGACGTCTTTAGATGTACCGTAAATGACTTTAAACCAAGTGTGTGCAAATCATACCCATTTCAAATGAAAAATAGAAAATTAATCCAGATGAGTGATAAGATGTGTCCTGTTGAGTGGAATACTAAAGAATTTGAGGATATGATGTTAACTCATCTTAAAAAAGACGAAGATGAATGGAAGTTTTATGACAAACTTATCCAGGAATGGAATGCAATGCATTGGAGAAAAAAACCACTATCTGAATTTTTGAAATTTATACTAAATAGAGTAGTTTTAGAAAGATCTATAATCTAACTTCCTAACTATCAAAATATGTCTGATAACCAATGGTGGAATAATTTTAAAGAACTTGAAGAAGACATTGAATCTAATTGATATTATATGTATAATTAATTTCATAATTATTTGAATCTATTTTCATCATCATTCCCAATCCACATTTTTTACATCCTTTTGTCTTTACCTCTACATTTGTATTATTACCTAAGTTATCTTAGAAGCCTATCTTCTCCAACAAGATCATCAATTCCTGCAAGTATATCTATTTTTTTTATTTTTCTTTTATTTCATTATAATCTTGCATTATTTTTGGTAATTTGTCATCGTGGTTTTTCTTTATGTTATATTTCTTACAAAACTCAAAGTAATTTGGCCAGTTTGTTTTTGCAATACTTCCATAATCGTCTTTTACCATTTTATCATACCAACCAATTATAATAAGACCGTACCCAAAAAAACGTCGTAGGTATGTCCCTATTTCTGTTGGAATTTTACCTCGCAATGTAAGAAAAGCAATTTCATCAAGATTATTGAGGTAATCATTTGCATACCTTTCACAATCCTCTGTTGTTTGTAACACGGTATTTTTTTCTAGTCTTTTAGTTAGATCTTCATGAAATGATCTCAGTAATTGTGCATACGTAGCTCGAGTGTTTTCTTTTGTAGCTTTCCATGTAATCCATAATGTAATTGCAAAAATAGTCATAGTTACAGAACTAATCATCACTGCTAAAACAGGAGTCTCTATGGATTGTGGGATAATTTGAAGATATACTCCATTCAAGATATTTAACATGAATTTCTAAAGATGTGTGCCTATTATTATGATTCTACTTTTGAGTAATTATGCTTATTTTTATACTCACAAAGTGATGGATGAGCCACTGTGGATTACAACAGTGAAAGATTAGGCCAAATTGACTAATCTCTGGATGGTGGTAAATTGGTAGATGACTCTAGGAATACCTTTACTCATTTAAAGAATTTTATTTAAACTAGAATAGTTTCTATTGGATTACTTGGTATGGTTATACTTACCTACTAAGTATGTAATTACTACCATCTTTAAATCACATATTCTGTATTGTATATTGTGAAACAAAACACAAATCAAGATCTAGTGAGCGATGAAACACAGACTCGCTCTGTATTACAAGTGATTAATTCCAAAATAACATTGGAAGGTGAAGGATTTTTAGTACACAGAGCATTTCCGAATGGAAGTCTTAGAGAGTTTGATCCATTTCTTTTGTTAGATGAAATGGGACCAATTGAAATATCACCTGGAGATGCAAAAGGTGCATCAGATCACCCTCACAGAGGATTTGAAACTGTCACATACATGGTTAATGGTGTATTTGAACACAAAGATTCGCAAGGACATTCAGGAAAAATAAAAGCAGGAGATGTTCAATGGATGACTATAGATTCCGGTGTAATTCATTCTGAAATGCCAGAAAAAGGATTTGTACAAAAAGGTGGTACACTGCATGGATTCCAGTTATGGATAAACTTGCCAAAAAAAGACAAGACGATGAAACCACGTTATCAAGAATTATCATCAAATAAAATTCCTACAGCACAAAATGATGGTGTACAAATCAAAGTAATTGCAGGAGAATCAATGGGAAAAAAAGCAGTGATTCAAACAAGAACTCCAATAACGTATCTTCATTTTACTTTACAGCCCAATTCTAAAATAACACAAACAATCCCAAAAAACTATAATGCATTTGCATACATCATTAAAGGAAAGAGTTTTTTTGGAGATGGGCAAATCCCCGCACACAAAGAACAGATTGTTTTATTTGAGCAAGATGCGAATAAAATAACCATCAAATCATCAATATCATCGTTAGATGTGTTATTGATTGCAGGTGTTCCATTAGGAGAACCTGTAACTCGTTATGGACCTTTTGTAATGAATACTGAAGAAGAAATCAAACAAGCCATACTAGATTACAATAATGGGAAGATGGGAAAAATTGTTTTTTGAGAAATTTATCTCTGAACCATTAAATCCCACGCTCACTTTTTATAATTAGGTGGTATTTTGTTACTATATATGGAAACAGAGTTTGAAAAAGAGAAAAGAACTCGTAATCATGTAACTTGTAATGCTAATGATATTTGGAGTGTTCTTGGAAAAACATGGGCATTACTGATTTTAAAAAAACTTTCAGAAAATCAATCGACACGATTCAATGAAATAAAAAAAGCTATTCCGATGATTAGCAATACTGTTCTATCTGAAAGATTAAGAGATCTTGAAGTACACAGTTTGATTACAAGAAAAGTCTATGCTGAAGTACCTTTGCGTGTAGAATACAGCATAACAAAACAAACACATGAACTAGGAAACATTTTGAAACAACTTGATAATTGGATATTACGATGGAGAAGTGAAAAACCTAAGAAATGACATTGACAAAAATTCTTGCATTTGCAGGTAGTACTCGCACTGATTCATTTAACAAAAAATTAGTCAAGATAGCAGCTGCTGGGGCAAAAGAAGCTGGTACTGATGTCACAATAATTGATCTTCGTGATTTCCAAATGCCACTTTATGATGAAGATTTAGAAAGACAAGAAGGATTACCGTCTAATACACGTAAACTTAAAGAATTGATGGCATCTCATGATGGATTTCTTATCGCATCTCCAGAATACAACAGCTCAATTTCTGGTGTTCTCAAAAATACCATTGATTGGACATCAAGACATAGTAATGGAGAATCACCAATGTCTTGTTTTAAAGATAAAGTAGCAGGACTGATGAGCGCATCGCCTGGCGGACTAGGAGGACTACGAGGATTGGTTCATGTACGTGCAATTCTTGAAAACATGGGAGTACTTGTAATTCCAGAACAGATTGCAATATCAAAAGCACATGAAGTCTTTAACTCCGATGGCTTCATGAATGATCCTAAACAAGAGCAGCGAATAAAGAGTATTGGTGCTAATCTTGCTAAAATTCTTCAAAAATTAAATTCTTAATGGAACTTATTCTCTCTCTCAATAATATTCAGGTCCTCTAAAATTGATATCAAAAATAATGTCGAGCCTAAATTCTATCAGATCTCAGCAATAAACGATGATGAATAAAATTGGATAACTTATCTCAGAATAGTCTCATTTATAGACGAAACAAAATATTTGAAGATGTTACCCTAGAAAATATTTTTATTTTTCTAAACAAGATAAAAAACTACTACAAGATCAAAATTTTTGAAATTTAAAAAAACTATTCTTGTTCAGGGATTATTGTTCTGTTTGTTTTTTGTTTGATGATTAATTCTATAACTAGTCCTGAAATTATGACTGAAAGAACCATGACTGCAGACCATAAAACTCCAATTTGTGGATCTGATATGCCAGTTTGAAGAAATTCTTGCATGTTCTCTGTTTGTTCTGGAATGGAACGCATCATAGATTGTGTAGACTCATCTGCTATAGGAGGAATTTTTGATTTAGTATTTTCTGATATAATACTTTGATTTTGGATTAATTGCGATGAGAACCATACTGCAATTGAGACTCCTCCTAATGTTGCAAGTCTGTGAATTCTTGTGAATGAATTAAACAGAGATTTACTTTTCTTTGCAGGTTTTGTCATTTCTGATGGAAGAATTACTATTGCAAACTTGTCAATTGTATAATATTTCATATCGTGTGATTTTGAGTTTTTCCCAATATTTCTAATCTTTATGATCTGAACTGATTGCATTTTTTTTAAATGATGAATTACTAGTGGCAATGACATCTCTGTTTTTTGTGCAATTTCATTAGCAGAAAGGGATTGATTAAACAATAGTTTGAGAATACTTCTGCTTGAATCAGATGACAAAATCTCGCCAATTGTTTTTAATCTCTCATCTTCAGTTGATATAATGTCTACTCTGTCAGACAAATTTGAAACATCATCCGGATTCATGAACGCTGGTTCTTTCAACTTGTACTATTAAGATTTCTGATTAAATTTTGATTTAATCAGATCTTATCTTTAAAATTTTATACATCTAATCATGAAAAAATCAAAACAACTAATCATGAAAAAATCAAAACAACTAATCATTACCATGCTAATGGTCTGGCAGTGTCTATTTCCTTTGTAACATTGTATCCTAAGGTTGATCCCCAAGAAGTTACATCAGTTTCATCTGGATCTCAAAGCTGATTTATTAGCGTAGGCAATAGAGAATGTAAAATCAAAGGCTGGCAAAGCAATAACACCACTTGATCATTATATCATAGGAACTAAAAGTGCCTTGCTATCAGAATCTGGAATACCTTATCCACAACCAGTATTCAGGGGCCATTTTGGAGAATCTAAAGTAATATAATCATCAACTTCAGTATTCTCTTCTGAACAACATATCACAACATCATACAAATTTTATTTCTTATCGGAAGCAACCAATTTTTTTACTCATGGAAGTTTTTTTACGTTATTTTTGTACTGGATAAATATTTTCAAAATTTTTTTAATTCTTATTTGTATTGATTTCTAGCTCCAAAACGACAGCTTAATCCACATGGGCACGTTTTAAACTTAAAAATTCTATTTTGATTAAATATTTGATTCTTCAACACCATATCATGTCTGAACAAGTAGTAACTAAAAAATTTCTTATTTTTACTATATTTGTTTTATTTTCACTCATTTTTGTAGGTGGAATTTTTGCTGCAACAAATACAACAGCAGTGAGTGCCGGACAAGAGTTATCATATCCTTCCTGGTTGATAATTTCTTATCTAGCTGGTCTTTCAATGATTATTCTTCCATGTACTTTACCACTTGTATTCATAATAATTCCACTTAGTATGGGAAAGGGAGGAAAAAAGGGACTTTGTATGGCATTACTTTTTGGTGCTGGATTGACAACCACAATTACATTTTACGGATTTGGAATTGGTGCTTTAGGCCAATCAGCAGATTTAGATCAAATCTCTGTTTACATGTTTTTAATTGCAGGTATTGCAGCATTTGTCTTTGGTTTATCACAACTCAAATTATTTGAATTAAAACTTCCATCTTATTCAGGAACTCCAAAATTTATTCAAAATAGAGGTGATTATTCTAAATCCTTTTTCATGGGATTGCTCTTAGGTAACGCTGGAGTTGGATGTCCTAATCCTATGTTTTATTGGCTTTTGATCTATATTGCAGGAAGTGGAAGTGTAGAAATTGGAACAAGCTTGGGTATTGTACATGGAGTTGGTCGCGCAATTCCACTAATCTTGTTATCTATTTTAGCAATTATTGGAGTAAATGCAACAAAAGGAATTACTATTAATCGTCAACGAATTGAAAATATCACTGGTTGGATGTTGATTATAATTGGTGCATTTTTGATAATCAATGGTATTCCTGGTGGACACGAGTGGTATGAAAGTACAATCATTCATCATGGGTGGAACAATCTTGTTTCTACAACTCTCTTGCCTCCAGAATTCCATGTTGGTGAGCACATACATCATCACACCTCAGAAATGCCTGAGGAGTTTGTACCTATTCTATTTTTAGGCTTGATTATATTCCCAATAGTTTGGTATTTTAGCAAGAAAAAGCGAGATACATGTGCATGAAAGATCCTGTATGTGGAATGAAAGTTGAAGAAAAAGGAGAATTATTTATTCATAAAGGAAAAGAATACAGATTTTGTTGTGCAACATGTAGATGGGCATTTGAGAAGAATCCAGAACAATTCACCGAATCATGAAAGTACAAATTTTAACTACTCCTGATTGCTCAAATTGTAACATTTTAGAAAAAATGTTAGATCGACTTGGAGTACAATATGATGTGATTAATGTAACCAAAAACCCTGAGTATTTAGAAAAATATCCTATTTTTACTGCTCCCGGACTAGTAATAAACGAGAAATTGGAATTTATTGGTATTCCAAAAATTGAAGAATTAAAAAGTAAATTTTGTAACTGACAGGCAAGTTTTTTAGACATTGTCTACTTGTATTTTCAAATGACTGATTATTCAATGCATGAAAAAATGATTATTATTCAATATGCAATCAAAAAATATGATAATGAAAATATCGTTATTGAGAAACTAAAATCAGTATTGACTGAAAAAGATATTCAAAGAAATATTGATACTCTAATTGGAACACAAAAGGTTAGAAGAATAGGCCCTGAAATTCTTCAAAATAATGAAAGTCATACTGAATTGCCTGAACTACCTGAAAACCTTAAAGACATGATTGAAAATCTTTAATTTAAAAATTCTTAAATTAACAAATTTGAAAAACATATTGTTTTTTCCATGCTCTTGATCAAACAAATTGTCTTGGATATTTGTTGAAGATAATATCACAAATCATGTTGAAAGATATTACAGTAATAATTCAAATTTTTAGAAACAATGAAGTAGTTCACTTTCCACAGGCAAATACAATGTCTGATAATGATTTTGAATACAAATTCAGAATTTTAAATATTAACAATGGAGTTGCAACCAAAATTTTTGCCAGATCTTATACTGTTAAAATCTGTAAAGTTGCATATCTGAATCAATATGGTGTAATTTAGAATCCACGTAAGCCTTGGGGGCGTATAATCTCTGGATGTTGTTTCATCCACTCTACTTTGTCTACCATATCTTGTTTATCTTGAGGAAAAGTACCTTTGATGGTGTATGCATTTGAACCATGATTTGCTCTAAAAATAATCTCGTCTTTTGAATCTATCTGACTTATCAAATCATGAAGCTCATCTAGTGATTCATCATCATTAATTCTTACAAATTCACCTTCATATTTCTCCAAAAATTCTTGTTTAATACCATTCTCTAGATATAGAGTTAGGGCTCCGACATAATTTGGTGAACACGCGCTGATCACTTCTGCAGTTCCTTTGATGTGTTCTTTGGAATATTTTTTTCCTCCCAACCCTAAAATTACCATACATGACATTACATATCCAGCTTCTTTTGCCTTATTGACTGATCTGATAATTGTTTTTGCAACTGCACCTTTTGTTACTTTTTTTAGAACAATATCCGAACCGCTCTCAATTCCCAAATAGAACATATCCAATCCAGCTTCATTCATTTTCTTTAATTCCTCTGGAGTTTTTTTAAGAATGTTCATTGGCATTGCATAACAGGAAATTCTTTCAATCTTTGCAAATTTTTCTCTAATGTATTTTACAATTTTTACCATATATTCAGAATCAAGATTTAATGCATCACCATCTGCGAGAAAAACTCTTCTGGTATCTGGCAAATAATTTGCCATCATATCAATTTCGGCCTTAACTTGTTCCCATGGTCTTTCAGAGTATTCTTTTGATCTATACATGTCACAAAAAGAACATTCGTTAAATGAGCATCCAAGTGTTACTTGAAAAATTAATGATTTTGCTTCAGAAGGTGGTCGATACAAAGGTGCATCATAATTTAACATCATATTTTGATTCATTCAAATTTCCTGATTATGTTTTTTATACTTTCCACTTGTAATCTAATCCTAAAATACCTTTTAGTAGTAAATACAAAGAAATTTTATAACTTATGGCAAATGATCCTGATGTAAAAAGACTACTTTGGTTTGTATTTGCAGGTTCACGTGGAGGATTAAACAGATTAAAAATTATCTCACAATTAAGGAAAAATCCGTTTAATACTAATCAACTTGCAAATGAATTAGGTCTTGATTACAAGGCCATTCAGCATCACATAAGGGTGCTTGAAAAAAATAATCTAATTACTAGGGTTGGAGAGAAATATGCTGTAACATATTTCATCTCTACTTTTCTTGAAGTAAATATGGAGACATTTGAAAAAATTGAAGGAGAACTGGATAAAAGTAAATAAAAGCTCAAGAGGTGTTTTACACTAAATGGAACCTACATCTCTAATTTTATCTATTGTTTCAATTGTAAATATGGGGATACTTGGAATTTTAATATGCATCTTTGGAAAGATGTATGGCAAAACTAGAGCTCAACTTCCATTAGGTATGATAGTTGTTGCAGGAATGTTATTTTTGCATAATGTGATCGGTGCCTTAGCTTATTTTTCTATGGAAGAGATATTTTCACATGAAATATTCCCATACATGTTAGGAGTAGGAATTGCAGAACTTGCAGGATTATTAATATTTTTAAAACTTACCTTGGACTAATCCTAGTTTATTTGTAACAAAAAAATAATTTAAAAAAATGTTACAACCGCATATCAATCTTAACAAAAATATTCTGATAATCTTTAATGCATAAATAGATATTTCTGGAATAATTGTACAAATTCTTTCTGATCAAGCAGATCACCTAAACACAACATATACTACAATTGTAGATTATATAATTTATTTTTCATTCTTTGTGGATTATTCTATTTAGATAACAGAAAAAATATCATTTGGAATTGTAGTTGTTTACACTGTTATTAAATGGGTTTACATTATTATTTTTTGATGATTAACTATGAACAATACTTGGCATCAATTGCATCGCATGGGATATCTGCAATTATTTACATAGTACTTAATCTGTGTAAAGATAACAAGTTTGTATAAAGATGGGAGTGTGTTTACATCGATGGCTCTGGAGGTTCTAATAGTGAATGTGGATAATTTGTAAAAGAAACTAGCAAATCATTTTATAAAAAACTAGATATAATGAACAATCAGACTGAATATCTGACACTAATTTCAACGTTAAACAAGTATATTGATTCTAATGAAGAATTTACTATTTACAGTGATTCAAAAAATACCGTGAATCAACTAAATCATGATTTTGTAATTAATAATGAACAACTTAGAACCATTGCACAAGAAACTCGGAGTGTTATTGGCAAATTTTCTAATATCTCAATTAAATGGATTCCTAGAAGAGCAAATTTAGTAGGAAAATGCTAGGAAGCTAAAAACCAGGGATCCAAAATTTCTAAGAATAACTTTATTATATAAAATCCTAAACCAAATAACATGACAGAGTCTGTTATTTTATCTCCAAAATCAATTGCAGTAATTGGCGCATCTGACAAACGAGGAAGTGTTGGGGCTACTATCACCTCAAACATCATGAATGGTTTCAAAGGGATTGTTTACCCAATTAGTCCATCTAGAGACAAAGTCTTTTACAAAAAAGCATACAAGAGTGTTCTAGACGTTTCAAAACCAATTGATCTTGCAGTTATCGTTATCAAAAATACCTTAGTTGCACCAGTGTTAGAAGAATGCGGAAGGAAAAAAGTCAAGGGTGTCATTATCATCACAGCAGGTTTCAAAGAAGTTGATGAAGAAGGAGCAAAACGTGAACAAGAAATCAAAGATATTGCTAAAAAATACAAAATCCAAATCATCGGACCTAATTGTCTTGGTATCATGAATCTTGATCCAAAAACAATGATGAATTCTACATTTCTTAAAGTCACTCCAAAATCTGGAAAGATTGCACTTGTATCTCAAAGTGGTGCGATATGTGCAGCATTAGTTGAAGATGCTAGTGCGCAAGGAATTGGTTTCTCAGCAGTTATCAGTCTTGGAAATAAGGCTGTAATGAGTGAAGTGGATATTCTAAAGATACTTGCAAATCATAAACAGACTGAAGTCATTGTTATGTATCTAGAAGACATGGGTGATGGTCAAGAATTCCTTAAAGTTTGTAAAAATATTACTAAAAAACTCAAAAAACCTGTACTTGTTCTTAAATCTGGACGTAGTCCTGAGGGTGCAAAAGCTGCAATGTCTCATACTGGTGCATTGATGGGCTCTGATGAAATCTATGATGCTTTACTAAAACAATCTGGTGCAATCAGAGTTGATACTATGGAAGAACTCTTTGATTATGCAACGGCATTCTCTAAACAGCCGCTTCCAATAGGTGGTGAACTTGTAATTGTCTCAAATGCAGGTGGACCTGCAATAATTTCTACTGATGCATGCTCTAAGATGAATCTTAGGATGGCAGACATTACTAGTATTAGAAAAAAGATTGATGAAGTAATTCCACCATGGGGAAGCTCTAGAAATCCTGTTGATATTGTGGGTGATGCAGATTTCAATAGATTCCATAATGTTTTGGATCGTGTACTTAAACATCCAAAGGTTGGCTCAGTAATTTCTATGTGTACTCCTTCTGGGACTCTAAATTATGATAAACTAGCTGAGGTAATTGTTGAAATGTCTAAGAAATACAAAAAAACAATGCTTGCAAGCTTGATGGGATTAGATGAAGGAATTACAAACAGAGAAATTTTAGCAGATGGAAATGTTCCTTACTACAACTATGCTGAAGGTGCAATCCGAACTCTTGCTGCAATGACAAGATTCTCCAACTGGATCAAAGCTCCAAATGGAAAAATTACTAAATTCAAAGTAAACAAAGAAAAAGCCAAGAAAATCTTTGACAAGGTAAAAAAAGAGAAGAGACCAAATCTTTTAGAAGAGGAAGGACAAGAAGTTCTCAAAGCATATGGTTTACCTTTACCTAAAAGTGCACTTGCTAAAAATGAAGCAGAAGCAATAAAGATTGCAAAAACAATTGGTTATCCTATTGTAATGAAGATTGCATCTCCTCAGATTATTCACAAATCTGATGCAGGCGGTGTTAAAATAAACTTGACAAATGATAACGAAGTAAAAGATGCATTTAAGACAATCATCCAAAATGCAAAAAAATACAACGCAAAAGCCGAGATCAAAGGTGTATTAATTGTGGAGATGGTAAAAGGAGGAAAAGAATTAATCATTGGTTCAAAACTAGAGCCCGGATTTGGTCCTGTAATTATGCTTGGAATGGGAGGAATCTATGTTGAAGTTCTAAAAGATGTAACGTTCAAGCTAGCTCCTGTAACTGATCTTGAAGCAGATGATATGATAGCCTCAATTAAAACACAAAAATTACTACAAGGTGTAAGGGGAGAGAAACCATCAGATATTGAAAAATTGTCTGAATGTATTCAACGACTATCTCAACTAGTTTCTGACTTTAAAGAGATCAAAGAATTGGACATGAACCCTGTATTGGTCATGGAGAAGGGCAAGGGATGTCGAATTCTGGATGTCAGAATTGGACTCTGATCGCATTTTATTCGTAGATTTTCACGCTTGTTTATTTAGAATTTTTATATAACTAGAAGTGACTATTGTTGTATGGCTAATGTCTTAAAGACCATTAGAACTGGGGATGATTATATTGAAAGTCTTAGAGGTCGTGATCTCAAAATTTACCTCTTTGGAGAGTTAATTAAAGAACCCGTTGATCATCCTATGATTCGACCATCTATTAATGCAGTAGCAGAAACCTATGATCTTGCAGTTCGTGAAGAAGCGCTGGCTTCTGCTGATTCCTCATTATCAGGATTGAAAGTTAATCGATTTTTACATATTGCAGAAAGTGCACAGGATTTAGTTTTACAAAATAAAATGCAAAGAAAACTTGGACAAAATACTGGAACATGTTTCCAAAGATGTGTTGGAATGGATGCATTGAATGCTTTACATTCAACTACATTTGAAATTGATGAAAAACATGGAACAGATTATCATAAACGATTCCTAGAATTTGTAAAGATGGTTCAAAAAGAGAATCTAGTGATTGGCGGAGCTATGACTGACCCTAAAGGTGATAGAAGTAAAGGACCTGCAGAACAAGATGATCCTGATTTGTTTACTAGGATAGTTGATGTTGATGATAAGGGAGTCTACGTATCTGGTGCAAAAGCACACCAAACTGGATGTATCAACTCACATTGGATAATTTTGATGCCAACTATTAGATTAACCGAGAATGACAAAAAATGGGCAATTGTTGGTGCAGTTCCAGCTGATGTTAAAGGCGTCACTTACATTTACGGTAGACAATCCTGTGACACTAGAAGTATGGAAGAAGGTGATATTGATAGTGGTAATGCGAAGTTTGGTGGACAAGAAGCATTAATGATTTTAGATAGAGTATTTATTCCATGGGATAAAGTTTTCATGAATGGAGAATATGAGTTTGCATCTATGTTGGTAGAACGTTTTACTTGTTATCATAGACGTAGCTATGTTTGTAAAACAGGATTAGGTGATGTGCTAATTGGTGCTGCTGCAACAATTGCTGAATATAATGGAGTTCCAAATGTATCTCATATCAAAGATAAAATCATTGAGATGACTCATCTTAATGAAACAATATTTGCAGCAGGAATTGCATCTTCACATCAAGGACATAAAATGAAATCCGGTGTATTTCTTAATGAAGATATGCTTGCTCAAGTTTGTAAACATAATGTTACACGTTTCCCATATGAAATAAGTAGATTAGCTCAAGATATTGCAGGTGGATTGGTAGTTACTCTTCCATCTGAAAAAGATTTCAGACATCCAGTGGCAGGCCCATTACTAAAAAAATATCTCGCAGGTAGAAAAGGAGTTGATGTTGAAAATAGAATGAGAGTTTTGAGATTGATTGAAAATATGACTCTTGGTAGAAATGCAGTTGGTTATCTTACAGAATCAATGCATGGTGCAGGCTCACCCCAAGCACAGAGAATCCAAATTCAAAGACAAATGCAAATAGGTTACAAAAAGAACTTGGCAAAGAATCTAGCAGGTATCACCAATGATATTCAAGAGCCAAAAGAATCATCTGAATACTTTAAACGAGTATTTAAAACAAAAGATTCTGTTTTATAATTAAATCCATTTTTTGTCAAACCTGCAGTATCACGAAAGGAGGTTTGTGCATATGTAGAACTAACTAAATAATATTGAAAAAACGACCAAAAATTTCGATTAGATATCAAGATTTTTTATTATTTCATAAGTGATTCTACTCTTGAAATTTATGATTGCTAAGAATACTTTTTTAGTAAATTTGATGTATTTGTACCGTCAAGCAACAGGACAATCTATTACAATTTTCATATAATCATATGTGAACCTGTTTGCCTGAACTTTCACAAATCTGATTTATTTTTTAACATTTTCATCCGTTTTTGATTCTTCAACAGATTTTTCTATGTCTTCTAATCTTTTTTCTATGTTTCGTGAACTTTCCATGTGTTCAGATTCTTCTATGTTTTGAGAAAATTTTGGGTCCTTTTCTATTTTGTTATTGTCTGATGGTTTTTCTATTGTATTAGACTTTTCTGAGTCAAATGGATCTAACGATGCAAGCTCTTTCTCATTTTTCTTTTTAGCAATCTGTTTTACAATCATAATTCCAATTACAATTGCAATTATGATATAATTGATTGGTGGTTTTAGTAACTGTGTAACATATCCTACTTGTGGAAGTACATATGCAACTTTTCCAATATATTCTTCTTCTGTAATTGGAAAGTCTGTTCCTGGAATTGATGCTGAGTTTGCATCTCCTCTTGTTCTAATTGTTTTAGGATCATCATCAAGTATTGAAACAACTCTGTGTACTATAACTCTATTATGATCTGAAGGTCGATTAAAAACAATAATATCTCCTATTTCTATATCTTCAAAAGGTTCATGGCCTTGAACTACTAACACATCATAAACTTGTAAAACTGGAATCATACTTCCACTTGCAACAACATAAAATGGATTTTGTGTTCCAAATGCAACTTGCAAACCTATCCAAATAACTAAAACTCCCACACCAACAATAATTATGTCTTTGATAACTCCTTTAGACATTGATTTTTTTGCCAATTACATTTTCGCCTATAATGTCATTGATTAAATTTACTAACTAGATCTTTGTTCCACAATCTTCACAGAATTTGGCGCCTTCTTTGTTTCCAAAACCACAGTTAGAGCACTTTCCTGGTTGTGATACCTCTGGATTTCCTAAAAGTATGATTTGACCGATCTTTTTGATATTGCTCCATGGTATGCTTCCTTCCGTGCCATCTTCTTTTGTAATTACTAATACCATAGATTGTGTAGAATCAATTCCAACTTGTTTGGCAGTTCCGATTTTGTTTGCATTTTCATCAAATACTATTCTTCCTTCAATTGATGTAACCGATTTTGCTGGACCCGACTGAGTCACAGATTCCTGTGAAGTTTGTTGTGGTGGAGCCACTTGTTGTGGTGGAGCCACTTGTTGTGGTGGAGCCACTTGTTGTGGTGGAGCCACTTGTTGTGGTGGAGCCACTTGTTGTGGTTCTAATGGTTTTGCACTTCCAACTTCACTATCTTCATCTTGTTTT